>QHXC01000332.1 GCA_003222815.1 Acidobacteriota bacterium
CCAATGAACCGGGAGCAGGAAACTTTCACGTTTACAACAGTCTATTTCGCAATTCGACTTTGGCGGATTTGTCCATGGGCAACACCGGAGGCTTTTCTGCGCGCGGAAACTACTCCACGGGCTCCAAAGCATTTTTTGTCGCGACGGGCACAAATAATCCAGCGACCATTCACCTGCAATCCAATACTGTTATTGATCCGATCGATTCCGTAGCTATTCGTCTTGGAAACCAGGGGCCAGGACTGATTACAGACAATGTCATCCGAAGCTCGACGAGCGCAACCGGACCCGTCATTTACTGGACCAATCTCTTCGCCCCCGACGTGGCATCCATAGGGAACACGTTTACGGTTGCCAACCTGATCACAACGAATGGCCGGCTCATCCGCATCGACGACCGTGTGGTTGCGCGTCGTACTCTGACACCAAAAGAACCAGCGCTACCCGGCACGCCGCCCAACTTGCACCGTCAGATTTTCGAAGTACCTCCCGGGGCAACCGCCAGCGCTATGCAGCAGGCAATAAACGCCGCCGCCGCGCAGAACGGCAACCGGCCGGTCGTGCACATCCCTTACGGCACGTACTCTGTGTCTCAAACGCTGACGCTGCCGGTGAGTGATGTCCAGTTGGCCGGAGATGGCTACGAGACGATCTTGAACTGGACTGGGGAGGGAAACGGTCCAGTGCTGAGCATGAGCGGACCGAGCAAAGCAACGCTTCGCGAGATTCAGATTGATGGCGCCGCCGAGGCGGATGGAATCGTTCTCGACAATGTCGATCAAATCGGCTCGCGGGTGTACATGCAGGGGGTGCAGCTACGATCCGGTAGGCGAACCGATTTGTTCATCAACGGGCTGGATCATACGAGAGTCCAACTTGAAGACTTCGGACATGCCTATTCACCGAATGCTGTGTCTGTCAAAGTGAGGGGTGGACCCTTATCAGCTGCCGGCAAGGCAACTGGCGGCAAGACGAGCGTTTTTTCCGGCGCCTCCAGCGGCAACAGCATCAGTTATGAGGTGTCTGAAGGCGCCAGGCTGCTGGTCCGTGATCTGTGGTATGAAAGCGGGGCAAAGCCAGGCTTCGCGAAGATTTACGACAGGGCTCTATTTACGCTGGATGGGGTACGGATTTCCTCCCCCGTGAATCAGATCCCTGCGGCGTTGGACATTGTCAATTTGAACGGAACCGTCGCCATTCTCACCTCGCACCTGGACGACAGGATCACGATCTCGGGAAATGGCAGCGGCGCGCGAATCCTGGGGTTGGGCATATTTGATGAACAGCGATCCTCCAAGTACTTCTTGAACGACAGTTCCCCCGCAGCGCAAGCGGTCTTGGCCAATTCTCGACAAGTCTCAACCTTGCCAGGTAATCGAAGTGTGGGAACGCCCGATATGGGTGTCGCTGATCGAACCTTCATCAAGAGCTTGCTCGAACAAACGCGCGGTGAACATCCCGCAGTTCCGCGTGCTTTGCCAATTGGAATTACGGACGTGAGAATGTTTAGAGTCTGGGTTGGTAATGGCCGCAATAACATTACACTTGCCGCGAGATGATCTTGCCGATTGTATTACCTTTGGTAGGAAGCGATCAGTTCGATATGGTGCTTCTTGGCTTCGAGGCTGGCTGCCGGGTGGATCCAATAGGCGAACATCAGGCTGAAGACGCTCGAACCCAGGTGCGGTTTCAACTTGTCGATGACGCCGGCGAATTTCTTGACCTCACGCGGATGAATGCGGCTCTTGACTTCTCCGAGAATAATGACTTTTTTCCCATTGCGCCGGCCCTCGGCGTAGAGATCGATCTCGACGGGATGTCCATTCGCATTCAAATAGCCTCTGTCAAACTCTCCCATCTTGATACCGTGGTGACGCAGCAAATAGCCGGGCGCGACGACCCGAGCGATGTCTTCTAAACCAAACTCGATGTTGTCGCCAAGCCGCCCGACTTGCTGATCCGTCCGCGTTTGCGCCGCCGCCAATTCCGCTAGTGCCTTCTCAATCTCCTTCTGTGCAGCCGCCAACTCCTTCAGTGCCCCCTCCGTCCCCACCTGCGCCGAAGCCAGACGTTCGACAACCTCTTTAAGGCCGATGAAATCGCTCCGGCGGACCTCGAGTTCGCGAAAGCGCTCATCTACGATTTCAATCACAGCCCGCCGAAGTTCCGGGTCGATCGTGGCACTCATAGGGCCATGCTAGCGCAGGGCCGCGCACCGCTTCAACTCTTCCCAGGAGCACCTTTATGACCGCCGGATCGCATGTTTCCAAAACAGCCGGACGGGGCGGAACGGGTAGTACAAGAAAAAGAGCGAGGGCGGGAGCTGGAGGGCCCTGTATTCGGCTTCGGAAGGCGTGAGGTATTCGCCCGACAGAAAGCGCAGCCTTTGGCCGGGACGCTCCAGGAGCCGGAGGCAGTAGCGAGCGGAGTCGAGCGCTGGAGCCGGTGGAATGGCGCCGGCCAGCAGACGGTTCCGAACAACGCGGGTGAGAGGTTCTACGGCAGGATCCATTGGCAGTTCGTGGCATGTTGGCGCGCCCAACACATCCACTGCGAGCCGCACGCCAAGCGACAATTGCCGCAGCGCGCGAGCCTGGCGCGCTTGAGCCACGATGGCCGTCCAATCGACGTTCGGGGTGACCATGAGAAACCGGGCGATGTCGCAGATCCATCCGAGCCGCTCAAACATATGCTTGGCCCCGTGAGAGCAGAGGAAGAGCAGCAAGGGTCCGGGCGCTAAGGTACGCACGCGCCGGCCGGCGATGTTTTCCGTCGTCAAAGATTCCCACGCATCCAGCTCATCGAAAGCGCTGGCAAAATTCGGCGGAAGAAGGCGCCAGTGCACGTCGATGCTCACTCCCGAAGGACTCTCGAAAGCCATCTCGTTTCCCCGCAACCGGAGGCAAGCCGAATGCGAATTCCAGTGAAGCGTGTTCGCCACGCGATATCCGCTGGAAACCAGTGCGTCGCGGCTACGCAAAACATCCTCCCGCTTCACCAGCACATCGATATCGCCGGAGGTGCGCGCCCCAAGGTCGCCGTAGAGATAACGGCTGAGCATGGGTCCCTTCAGCGCGACCACTGGGATCGCGTGTTCCTCAAATAATCCCACCAAACGCGCCAGCTCCCCGCTTTGCGCCAAACTCAACACCCCTGACCTTTCAAACCTGGAACGTAGCTCTTCAGCGACGACATGCGGAATCGATACTTTCTGCAGAGCCGTGTGGAGCATCGGTGTCACCGCATGAGCAGCGGCAAGCCGCAGCAGCACCGTCCAGTCGATCGTCTCCGGATGGGGCAGAGGAGCTTCAGGATTCAGGAAGCGGCGCACGGCGGCGATGAGAAAAGCAGGTTCGCCGCTCATTGGATGTTCTGCGTGGCCCACCACTCGGCGTAGCGCCCTCCTCGAGCGATCAGTTCCGGGTGCGACCCGGATTCGACGAGCCTGCCCTCCTCCATGACGTGAATCTCGTCGGCGAGCATCGCCGTGGTGAAGCGGTGCGTGATCAGGACCGCGGTCCGCCCCTTCGCCAGACTGCGAAGCCGCCGGAGCCAATCCGTCTCCGCCCAGGGGTCCATCGCGCTTGTCGGCTCATCGAGCACGATGACCGGCGCTTGCCGAAGGAACGCCCGCGCCAGGGCCACCCGCTGCCATTCGCCGACGCTCAGCTCGGCGCCCTTCTCAAACCAATGTCCGAGCAGGTTTTCGTATCCGTCCGGCAAGCGTTCAATGAAAGCCCCGGCGCCGGCGTTGACGGCGGCGGCGCGCACCGCGTCATCCGACGGGACACCTGCCAGATCGCCAAATCGAATATTGTCACGGACGGTCGAGTTGTAGCGCACCGGCTGCTGGAACAACACCGTAATCCGGCGGCGCAATTCCTCGACCGAAAAACTGCGTAGATCCACGCCATCTATATTTATCGAACCGCTGTCCGGATCATAAAAGCGGCAAAGCAGCTTGACCAGCGTGCTCTTGCCCGCGCCATTCGGTCCCATGATCGCCAGCAACCGGCCGGCCGGAATGGTGAGATTGAAGTCACGGAGCGCGATGTTGCCGGCGCCAGGATAACGAAACGTGACACCCTGAAACCGGATTCCCTCGCGAAGACAGGCCGGAGTGGCTGCCGGCTCTTCCGGCGAAACAACCTGCGGCTCTAACGCCAAAAACTCAAAGATGTTTCCCAGAAAGAGCGAATTCTGATAAAGCTGCCCCACGTTTTCCAGCAACGAGCGCGCCAGGCTCAGGCCTTGTTGGAACGCCTGGTAGAAAAGAGCCAGGTCGCCCAAAGACATCAGCCCGGCGAGCGTTCTGGACACCATCAAGACCATGGCCGCTGCTGTGAGGGCAAGCGCGGACACACCGGCGAAGAGCTGCGCGGCGCCTTGATGGCGAGCCAAATCGAAACGTTCGCGGCGGAGCTGCTTCCGCAGGCCTTGATAGGCGGACTTAAAATAATCGCCAAGCGCGAAGAGCCGGACTTCAGGGGCGGCATCGCCGCTGGTGAGCAGCCAATCGTGATACCAGGCACGCCGTTCAAGCGGCGTCGCGCGAATCCGGAACTCGTGCTGCCGGACCGCATCGCGCAGGACGACGGCAAGCACCGGAAGCGTGCTCGCCAGCAGCGCCACGGGGAGCCATACGCCAAAACCCGCAAGCACGATCAGCATGGCGATCAACGTGACGCCATTCGTTAGCAGATTTCCCAGCGTTTCAAGCAACGCGATCGGCCGATACCCGGCCTCCGCCCGCGCACGATGGAGGTGGTCGTAAAACTCCGGGGACTCGTAGAAGGCGAGATCCGCAGCGACGGACTTGTCGTGAATGAGCGACGTGATGTGATCCTGCACGAGTTCCGACTGGACCGTGCGGATCCACTGCGTCGCGCTCCGTAGCAGCTCGGCCAGAAGAAGCGCCGCACCTATCAGAGTGGCAGGCCACAGTATCGGCGTCCAACCCGCGCGCGAGGCGGCGGCCGCGGTGATTCCGTTGACGAGGGGTCGAGTGAGATAGACGATGGCAACCGGAAGAAATCCCTGCACCAGGAGAAGAGCAATCCACGCCGCTGTCCAGTTCGGCGCGGCGAGCGAGATCAGACGAAGTGTCCGGAAAAGGTAAGGCAGCGCGCTTCCGGCGCGGCGAAAGTATCGGGCAACGGAGGGAACGCCCTGTTCTTTTTGAAAGCCGGTCATGCCAACCTTCGAATAGGATTGGTCAGATCTCCAAGGCAAGGTAGTCGAGCATGGCTACCGGGGTTGCCCCCGCACACAGTGCACATCATTGACGTTCATAGCCATGCAGTCCATTCCGATCGTATCGTATTTGTTCATCGACTCGGCGACAAGCTTCATCTCGGAAACGACCGTCAGAGGGCGCGGCATCTTCCAGGAACGAACGCCCGACGGCATTGGTGATGCTCCACAGGATCTGAGCATGAATGCTAGAATGAGCACATCTGGAACCCGTTGCCAAAGGAGAGGGCTATGAGTACTCCAACTGTTCGCTACCCTAGCGCGGCTTCGATTGGCGGCAAGAAGCAACTGGATTTCACCAGCGACCACCTCCCGATATTGTAGTTGAGGTGGACGTGCACCATGAATCGCTCTCGAAGTTCCCAATCTACGCCGCCCTGAATGTGCCAGAAATCTGGCATTACGACGGGCAAGCCCTGACCATCTACCACTTTCGGCAGGATCCGTACATCCGCGCGGAATCCAACCTGGCCCTTCCCTTGCTCACCGGCAGCACGCTCACTGAATTTCTCTCCCGCAGCAGGGGTGAAGATCAGTACGAGACACTCCTGGCATTTGAAAGCTGGCTTGAGGCGCATCCCCGGTGAATCAAGATGGTCTTCTCACAAGAAAAATTCCAGGAACAGCAGCTTTTCCTCTAAAGTGCGGCAAAGGGACTTAAGCACCGAAACGCGCGCTGAACCGCTCAAGCAGTCGTTCATCGACAGCCACATGGCGCCGGACTTTCATCGAGAGTCGAACGCCGCCGCAGAGAACTTCGAAGTGTGGAATTCGTAGCTCATTGGGGATGCCTCCAGGTGCGAATCATCAGACCCACAACCAGGATCAAGGCGATCGGAACTGCCCCCGATGTGGCCGCGCTCCAGCCCGTGACGTGCCATGACGCCGCATTCATGGAGAGGCGTTGGATGGGCGCAGCGACGAGCGGAAATACGGCCAGCACCGTCAGCACGATCGTCATCAGAACAAAAATCATTTTCATTTTCGAACCTCCCTGGTTCTTTCAACTATTCGGCATGAGCGGACGATTATCCTTGATGAGATGCAACGGCTGGGCGATGCCGCCCAGATCCTGAAGATTGCTGCCGACGACTTGGTCCGCCAGGACTCACAAAGGAACCTCGACCTCCATGATTGCCGAGCCCCTATCCACGACAACTCGGCTCGGCCGCCAAGGGCGTCTGCGCGCTCGTTCGAATTGATACCGCAGTTGTGGGCTTCAGCGCATCGGAGTCGAGTACAATTCTGACTGGCACAAATAAGCCTGCTTGACCGGCATGAATAGGCTTGCGCGACCGGTTGAGGAACCG
>QHXC01000333.1 GCA_003222815.1 Acidobacteriota bacterium
CGGGGTGGTTTTCCTTTTGGATTCATCGGAAAACCACCCCGGCCTCGCGATAAGCGGATGCTTCGCGATATTTTCTGAATCGCTCGGCCACCCCTCCTTGCAGTGATGCAAGGAGGGGAATAGCGCTTGATTCCAATTTTTTCACAGCTTCCCCGTCCGCGCCTTCAAAGGAACGGGAGCAATTCTTGATGGCGCGGCCACCCCTCCTTCGCCAAGGAGTAGAGTTTTTAGCGCACCTCGCAAAATGTCCAAACTCCAGGGCCGAAGGCGAGGTAAGGGCCGCAATTATTTCTTTTTGGTTTTCGGCTCGTTCAATTTCGGATCAAGCGCCGGGGCTTTCCTGTCGGACGGCGCCGTTGGCGGCTGATCCACCGGACCTCCGTCGACAGCATTGCCGAACGTCAGCTTCACGTCGGCTTCAAACTTCTTGTAATTCTCATATTTGATGATCTGCCGAATGCGCTTGGCGCCTGAAGTGAACTGGAGCGTGTCTACAGCCTTGGTGTAGGTGGGAAACCAGTATTGATCGATTTGCTCACGGTAGGTCTCAAACCGGGGAAACAGGTTTTCCCCTTCTTTGCCGCGTATGTCCGGCACCGCTTTGCCGTAGGTCTTGACGATCTGGAGGTCTTTGTCGTCCACCCAAATCTGGCCCTGAAAGTACCGCTGCCCTTTCTCGATCACCTTCGGTTCCACATCGAAGCTGTAGCAGTCGATGTCGTCGAGCATCTCTTTGCCGCGGTATTTCAGTTTGTATTTGTTGATGTCGTCGCTGGTCAGGACGAAGGGCTGGATTTCTCGTATGTCCTGGAGGTCCTGGGGAGTAAGTTGAATGCCCTTTAGCGTGTTGGCGGGGGCGAATACGATCTTTTCGGTTCGCTTACCAGACGGATCAAAAACGATATCGCTGACCATCTGATATTCACCCATCACCCTGTCATTCGCGTTCAGCTCTTGAACCCTCACATCCTGACGGTACGTGTAGTTACCGCGGGCAATCCTGAATTCTTTTTCTTTCTCGGCAAATTTCCGAATGATCTCCTCGGCGGGAATCGGTGGCTGCTCCTCCCGCAGCTGCGCAAAACCGGGAAACGATCCAGCCAAAAGAATCAGAACAAGATAGGCGAAATTTTTTGCGGTCATAATGTCTCCATTATACGGCCTTGTTGATTTGCGGCCCTCAAACAACTTACGCTTAGACCGCCAAGTAGGACTAAAAGAGAGCGTCATTGCAATGAAAGACGAACTGATCCGCAGTATTCAGACGCGCAGAGCCCGCATTGGCATCGTCGGCCTGGGCTATGTCGGTCTGCCTCTTGTGTTGCGATTCGGCGAGGAACATTTTCCCGTCCTTGGCTTCGATGTCGATCCCACGAAGGTCCGGCAACTCAATGCGGGCGAATCTTACATCCACCATATCCCAGCGGCACGGCTTCAAACGCTAGTCCAGAAAGGGCAATTCGAAGCGACTTCGGACCTACAGCGGCTTGCGGAGGCGGATTGCATCATCATATGCGTTCCCACGCCACTGACAACCAATAAAGACCCCGACCTTCAATATATCGAGAAGACAGGCGATGCCGTAGCCGCCACTCTACGCAAAGGACAGCTCGTTTCCTTGGAAAGCACGACTTATCCGGGAACGACCGAAGAAATCCTGCTCGGAAAATTTCAGAAGAGCGGGCTGGAAGTGGGCAAAGACTATTTCCTGGTCTTCTCACCAGAACGCGAAGATCCGGGCAACCCGAAGTTTTCCACACGGACAATCCCGAAGGTGGTCGGTGGAATCACGCCCCACTGCCTGGAGGTCGGAACAACGCTGTATGTCCAGGTGATTGATCGTGTAATACCCGTATCCTCGGCAAGGGCAGCGGAGTTGGTCAAACTCCTGGAAAACATCTACCGGGCCGTGAACATCGCTTTGGTTAACGAGCTGAAGCTCCTTTGTAACCGCATGGATATCGACATCTGGGAAGTTATTGAGGCCGCCAGCTCCAAGCCGTTCGGCTTCACACCGTTCTACCCGGGCCCGGGTCTCGGCGGTCACTGCATCCCGATCGATCCGTTCTACCTCTCATGGAAAGCGAAGGAGTACGATTTCTCGACTCGCTTCATCCAGCTTGCCGGGGAAATCAACACTTCAATGCCGCATTACGTGGTGGAACGGATCGGCTCGACTTTGAACGATCGTTCGAAAGCGATACGCGGCGCAAAGATCTTGATTCTCGGAGTGGCTTATAAGAAGGATGTGGACGATGTTCGGGAGTCGCCCGCTCTGGAGATCATGGAAATCCTACAAAACCAGGGCGCGATCCTGTCCTACAGCGACCCATACATTCCGCGCCTCCACAAGATGAGGCACTATGATTTCTCCTTGATGTCTTCCGTTTCACTGACCGAGGAGGCTCTGAAGAACCAAGACGTGGCTGTCATCACCACCGACCACACCAACTTCGACTATCAATGGATTGTGGATCACGCCCCGCTCGTGGTCGACACACGCAACTCAACGCGTAACGTGGTGCGCGGCCGCGACAAAATCGTCAGAGCTTGACCATCCAGTACCGAGCCGATACTCCCGCCAGAACATAGAGGACCACGGCCAGCCACAGGACCGCCGAAAAACCGGACTGCATCGCGGCGAACACAGCGACAATGGACCCGAGAACAGAAGCCGATCCGTTCAAAGCCCATGCCCATGGAACTTCGCCGTCGTTGAGTGCCCGCATTCCAAGGGGAAACAGCCGGCCGAGCATCAGACCAAGAATGAACAAAGGGACAGCCAACCAAATCATCCTGGCGTAAAGCGGCCAATGGAAACCCGCTTTCAGCCAAATCGGCAGAAGCAGCACTGTCGCGCTCATCACCAAGACCAGTGCTATAACCGAACGGCCCAATCGGAGTTTCAATTCCGATGTGTGGACATTGCGCGTGAGCCAGCTTCCGGTGCCGGCGGCCACGAGAAGCGCACACAAGACGGTCGCAAACGAAAACGTCGGATGACCGAGAAACAAAGTGGCTTTCTGAATCAGAACGGTCTCTACCATCATGAAAGCCAGGCCAATGCACAGAAAGTAAAATCCCGCAAACATCGCAATGCGGCCACGATGTCTGACGATCAGTGGAAGAACAAAGGTCACCGTGGTGAGAACAAGCATCACTGCGCATGCGCCTGCGAGCAGGAATAGGCCGGCGTTGTTCTTACGGCTCTCCTCGGGAGTGTTCCAGACGGAGAAAACATCTTTCCATTTCAGGGTAAAAAAGAAGAACGGGTTATCATCGCTAGGCGGAGAGATGTTCAAAGGATAGCCGGCGAAAAATGCACGCCGGTCCCTCGAATTAATGAGATCTACATAGGGGTTGGATGTCGTGAGCTCCGGATCGTAGAGCACGTTGTAGCTACTGGTCCTCGAGGCTAGTCGTAGCGTCTCGAGTTCGGCGTCGGTAAGCGGCTCCTTTTTGATCAGTATCACACTAGGAACCCCGCCACCCTGTTCATACGATGGATCGCTGACGAGGAAAAATCTCCTCCGGTATTCTCCGGGGTATTGCCGGTCCATGGCTTCCAAAGCAAGCGCAATCACCCGGATCATCTGCTGCGGTGTATTAAAGACCCAGCGCCCGATCGTGAGCACTCCATGGTCAGACAAATGCTTGAGGTATGTTTCAAAGGCTTCGACCGTATACAGGTAGCTTTCACTGAGCGTGAAACCCCCGCCCGATACCGCAGCCCAGGTGTCGACAGCATTCTCATGAATGACATCGTATTGTTCAGCCGTTCTCTCCAGGAAACTCCGCGCGTCCGCTGTTACAATGCGCACGCCGGGCGAACTGTAGAGATGCCCCGAATAGTCGGCATATCTGCCGCGCATCAAATCATCGACAATGATGGGATTAATCTCGACACCGGTTACCGTATTCCCCGTCACGAGAGCGGCCCCGACTTCGCGGCCTCCACCCGGACCGATGACGAGTACATTGGAATTTTTTCGGATGAGGTAAGCCAGTCTTGTGATTCCCGCAAAATTCTCAAGGCCGCTTTGCCGCGCCGCATTGCTGAGCACCTCCGTAGCTGCTCCCGAATCAATGGTGATCACTCTTCGATCCCCGTAATGAGAGACAGCAACGCGAGAAAAAGCATTCCATTTCTCGAACTCCACGTTGGCGTCGATCTCTCCCTTGATGGCTTCGAGCTTCAGCCATCCGGTCATCGGCAGGAACGCAATGATCAGCAGTAGGGCGACGCAGCTAACCTGAAACGCTCGTTGGCCGGTTTTGGCGACCGATAGTGCGCTCAGTATGAAAAGGGCACTCGCCGCCAGCGGCGTCAGAGGTGCGCCGATCACGCTGATAAGGTAAATCGCCAGCACGCAGCCGAGCGCTGCCCCCAGGAGATCAAACGCGTATAACATTGATATGGTGCTGCGATTGAGAATGTAGAGAAGTGAGATGAAGGCTCCCGCGAAGAAAAATGGGATGGATGCCAGAATAACGATCCCAAACAGCACACCCATGTTGCTAAGCGAAAGAACTTGTGGCGAAAACGGTAATCGGAGAATCGCACCAAGGCACAACGGCAGCGTCGCTCCTGCTAGGAATGCCAGCCTCGCCGGAGCTGCCGGATCTTTCCGCAGTGTGTCGGACACGAAATGGAATATTCCACCGGATCCCAGGCCAAACAATGTGATGGACAACACCAGGAAAGCATAGTGGTACATCAACGTGACGGAGAAGATCCGGGTTAGCGTGATCTCCGTAAGCAGGACAGCGCAGGAACACGATGCAATCGCCAGGGCGATTCTGCTGGGGTTTTGAAGCATAACGAAGCGGTCACCTCACCAGATGACGTCGACCAAATTCGAACCAACAATAGCCTGATCCGCTAATATATATAGCTCATGTCAATCGCTATTCCACAAGTAGACTACCGTTTGTTGTATCGTAAGTTGCGGCTGATTCGCCGGGCTGAAGAAGAAATCGCTCGCATCTACCCTTCGGATAAGATCAAGAGCCCAGTACATCTTTCGATCGGGCAGGAGGCGGTTTCTGTGGGAGTCTGTGACCCGCTGCGCCCCGATGATGTCGTTTCGGGGACGTATCGCAGCCACGCATCCTACATGGCGAAGGGCGGTAACCTTCGGGCGCTTTTCGCAGAGTTGTACGGAAAAGATACAGGCTGTGCTCGCGGTAAGGGTGGATCCATGCACCTTGTCGATATGAATCATTACATCCTAGGGACTTCAGCCGTCGTGGGCACTACAATACCCATTGCCATTGGTTATGCTGTCGCCCTCAAACGGGAAGGAAACGGTCGAGTGGTTGTAGCTTTTTTTGGCGATGGTGCAACTGAGGAAGGCGTCTTTTACGAAAGCCTCAATTTTGCTGCGTTACATCGCCTGCCTGTGTTGTTCGTTTGCGAAAACAACTTTCTTGCGATCCACACTCCGATTGAGAAACGTTGGGCCACGCGCCAGTTGTGCGAGCGCGTGCGCACATACGGCATTCCAGCGCATCAGGTAACGGACTCGGATGTGTTGAAGATCCGCCAGCTCGCGGCCGAAGCGATAGCCGGCATGCGCACAGGGCAAAGTGGTCCGGCTTTCATCGAGTGCTACACCTATCGGTGGCGGGAACACGTTGGAACTCGAGAAGACTACGACGATGGCTATCGCAGCCGTGATGAGTTGCTTCGATGGCAGGCTAACGATCAGGTAGCGCTGATAGGAGGCCGGTTAGATCCAGGTGAGCGCTCGTCGATCGAAGCTGCGGTTGAACGTGAAATTGCACAAGCCATTGAATTCGCTGAAAACAGCCCATTCCCGGATCCCAAAGAGCTTTCTACGAATGTATTCGCCGGATAAAAACGGATCGGATTCTCAGCGGCTCTTGCGGTATGTCGATGCTCTGCGCGAAGGCGTCGCCAACGAGATGGAGCGGGATCCACGGGTCTTTGTGTTCGGATTGGACGTGGACGATCATAAGGCCATTCAGGGTTCCACTCGGGGGTTGCAGCAGCAGTTCGGCCGGGATCGTGTATTCAACACTCCTCTTTCGGAAGATGCGATGACCGGCATTGCTATCGGCGCCGCGATCGCCGGCTTGAGACCGATTCACGTTCACATTCGCATGGACTTTCTCATGCTGTGTATGAATCAATTGGTGAACATGGCGTCCAAAGCGCACTACATGTACGGTGGAACGGTCAGAGTGCCAATGGTCGTTCGGAGCATGATCGGGAAGTCATGGGGACAGGGGGCTCAGCACAGTCAGGGTCTGCACGCGCTGTTCATGCATATTCCCGGTCTCAAGGTGGTCGCACCGTCCAATGCTCACGATGCGAAGGGTTGCATGATTGCCGCGATTCGTGACGACAACCCGGTGATTTTCGTGGAGCACCGACTGCTTTATCCGACAGAGGCCTTCGTACCCGAGGAGCCATTCACGGTGGAGCCGGGCCACGCCCGCGTTTGTACTCAGGGCCGCGACATCACCGTTGTAGGCGTATCGAACATGCTGGTGGAATGCCTGCGCGCGCACGAGTTGCTGGCGGAGGTTGGCATTCAAGCCGAAGTGATCGACCCGATTTGGTTGGCGCCACTGGATATCGATACAATTCTGCAATCGGTCCGGAAAACTGGGCGGCTGTTGGTTGTCGACAATGCCTGGACTAACTGCGGAGCCAGTGCGGAAATTATCTCGCGAGTTGCGGAGCAAACCTGGCAGCAACCCGTGCAGATGGCGCGTATGGGATTTGCGCCCACCACGTGTCCTCCCAGCCCGGTACTTGAACAGGAGTTCTATCCAAACCCAGCAAAAATCGCTGCCCGGGTCCACCAGATAGTACAGCCCGAGGTTTCCTGGGAGCCGGACAAGGAACGTGCTGCTCTGGCATACCAACTTCAGTTCCGTGGACCGTTCTAAATCCAACAATCATGTTCTATGAACTTGCAGCCTCCACGTGGGGGCCAGAAGAGATCGAAGCCATTCGCAGGACGATGGACAGCGGACGTTTGACCATGGGCGAACAGGTAGCTTCCTTTGAGCAGGAGTTCGCCCGATATTTCGGAATGCGCTACGGAGTGATGGCGAATTCCGGATCGTCCGCCAATCTCATCGCCCTCGCGGCGCTGTTTTATAAAAAAGACCGGCCGCTCGAACGCGCAGATGAGGTGATTGTTCCCGCGATCTCGTGGAGTACCACGTTTCATCCTCTCCAGCAGTACGGACTCAAGCTGCGATTCGTCGACGTCGAGCTGGAAACTTTGAATATGGACGTGAGGAAGCTGGAGCGTGCCTTGACTCCCAAGACTCGTATGATCGTCGCCGTGAGTATTCTGGGCAACCCTGCCCCGCTGGACGTCATCCAAAAATTCGCACAACAGCACGGCCTTTACCTGCTCGAAGACAATTGTGAATCGATGGACGCCGAGATAGAAGGCCGCAAGACCGGCACCTTCGGAAATGTGAATACCTTCAGCTTCTTTTTTTCACATCATATCTCGACGATGGAAGGTGGCATCGTTTTGACTGATGATCCGGAGTTGGATCATCTCTTACGCTCAATACGGGCACATGGGTGGACGAGAGATCTGCCGCCTGGGTCCCCATTGTTTGAACGGCGAAGCGCCGACCATTTCGAGGAGTACCGGTTTATCCTGCCCGGCTACAACGTCCGCCCTTTGGAGATCAGCGGCGCCATTGGCAGCGTGCAATTGAAGAAACTGCCTGGGATGACGGCTCAACGGCGTCGCAATCTTGCTTTGTTCCAGGAGTTGTTCGCGGGCGACGACCGATTCATTCTGCAACGGGAGAACGGAAAGAGTTCCTGCTTCTCATTTACGGTAATCCTGAATCCCGCGCGCAATACAAACCGTGAAAGAGTATTCGCCGCATTGAGGCAGGCCGATATCGGCTTCAGGATGATCACGGGTGGATGCTTCCTCAAACACGACGTGATCCGATACTACAACTACGACGTGGTTGACGGCGGAGTGCCCAACGCCGACCTGGCCCATGAGCGTGGGTTCTTCGTCGGTAATTACCCGGAGGACCTCTCGCCGCAAATACACCGATTGCGTGAAGTCCTGGACCGGGCTTGCAGATAGGAGATAAGTAATGAGCAAACCCCTATCGATTCTGGTTACCGGCGGAGCTGGTTATTTGGGATCCATTATGGTTCCCGCCCTGCTGGAGGAAGGACATCGTGTCACGGTGCTGGACAATTTCATGTTTGGTCAAGCGCCATTGAACCAGCTTTGCGCCGATCCGAATTTCGACGTCCAACGCGGAGACGCACGCGATCCGGATGTGCTCAAGCCATTACTGCAGAACGCGGATATCATCATTCCTCTGGCAGCTTTGGTAGGCGCTCCTATATGTAACAGTGATCAGGTAGGCGCGGAGACCATCAATCGTGACGCGGTTCTGACGGTGTTGAAGCTGGCCAGCCGCGAACAGCGCGTCATGATGCCGGTGACAAACAGCGGCTACGGCATCGGGGAAAAAGGAAAATTTTGCACAGAGGATACACCGTTGCGGCCGATCTCCCTGTATGGGCGCACGAAAGTGGAAGCCGAAAAGGCCATTCTCGACCGCGGCAATAGCATCAGTTTTCGGCTCGCCACGGTGTTCGGTATGTCCCCTCGAATGCGAATAGATTTGCTGGTGAACGATTTCGT
>QHXC01000334.1 GCA_003222815.1 Acidobacteriota bacterium
CCACGTGAGCCGCCGTGCTTACGCGGCCATCTCGCCGCGAACAAATCCGGAAGTGCTCAAGGAGTTGTGTGACCTCCTGGGCTATGAACCCGTCACGTTCCGCGCAGTACAGGAGAGCGGGCAGGCCATTTTGCACACCGATATGATGGTGAGTATTGGCGATCGGTTTGTTCTTTTCTGTGGAGACTGCATAGCCGACGCTAATGAGCGCAAACTCGTGCTGGAAAGCCTGCACGGGACAGGCCGGGAAATCATTTCCATCGACCACGAGCAGGTGGCCCATTTTGCCGGTAATGTTCTCCAGCTCCAAACCCAAAACGGCGGCCGCGTGCTAGCCATATCGACTGCAGCCTGGCTCGTGTTCCGTCCGGATCAGAGAGATGTCATCCAGCGATATGGTCGGATCGTAGAATCCCCTTTGCCACTATTCGAAAGAATCGGCGGCGGCAGCGCGCGCTGCATGATGGCCGAGGTGCACCTGCCGCGGAAATGATGGTAATGACACACATGACACACGGCCCATTCGGGCAATTCCGGGCTAAAAATATGGCGGGCCTGAAGCCCTTTCCATAATCGGCCATACACCTTCTAGCGAGTCACCTCTCACGCAATAAAATCGATCGTAAAGATTCACCGTGGGGTCGCAGTGCGGGATGATGAATCGTAGTTTGTCGCCGAGCTTGATCTCGCGTGTGGGATTTTCGAGCAAGAGACGTCCGTGTTCATCTCCGGCAAATTCGTAGGTGACACCACTGACGCCGACCGGTTCCGGTCCGAATGGACGATCCGTGGAAAACGCCTTCAGTCCTGCATCCACGACAGCTTTTTTGCCCGAGCGATGAATGACCGTTGCGAGGACGCACAGCGCCGGGGCGAAGTCCTCATACACGGCGCCGCTTTGCCCTCCGATTCGCCGGTAATCGACATCCATGAACACGTATGAACCCGACTGCAGCTCTGTCAGGCCTTCGATGCCGGGATCAATGTTGTAGGTTCCAGTGCTTGCGCCTGTCAAGATCTGCACGTTGTGGCCATTCTTCACCAGGACATCGCGGGTGGAGGCCGCCAGTTCCATAGCATGCCGAGAGCTCGCGAGCCGGTTCTCAAAACCGACCACATGGGCAACGTGTCCTGCGTATGCGCAGATTCCTTTCAGTTCAAGGTTCTTTGCGCCTCTGATGTTCTCCGCTAATCGAAGCGCCGGCTCTCCGGGCTGAATGCCGGTGCGGTTCTGACCAATATCCAAATCGATCAGGACCGGAATGCGGACTCCGGCGGAGCTGGCGGCCTGCTGCAGTTCTTGGGCATTGCCGGCGTCATCGACAACCACCATCGTCTCAGGCGCACGAGAAACCATGTGAATCAAGCGAGAAACCTTGGGTTCACCAACAATCTCGCCGGTGATGAGAAGCTCTCGAATGCCGCCGCGCAACATCACCTCAGCTTCTGCAAGCGTCGCGACACAAATGCCGATCGCACTCCTTGCCAGCTGCCGGCGGGCAATCTCGACGCACTTGTGTGTCTTCGCATGCGGACGCAACGCAATGCCGCGCTCGCGCGTAAAGACGCTCATCTTATCGAGATTTGCTTCAAAGCGTTCCAGATCGAGGACCAGCGAGGGTGTTGGCAAATCGAGGATTTTTTTCACGGAATGCAGTTTAACATCGGCTATCTATAAAGTTTATGGAGCCTTGCATCTGAAATCTGTTGCGAAAGCGCTCCGAAAATCGAGACTTCATCGCCACTTGTACGAGAACGTGCTGAAACTCGACTACCTACGGACTTTGCCAAATTGGGCAGCCCGATTGCTACATATCAGTTGCCAGACATGATTAAAGAAGGAATCTGAACCATGAAATTTCGACCCGTCGTCACACACGCGCTAGCAGCGGTGACAGTACTGGCCTGTGCGGGGCTCAACGGTGGCGCGCAAGCCCAGAGGAGTGGTCCAGCGCTAGAAATTTTTTCACATCTGAGAAACGACACCGTGATTGTTTCACACAGCAAAAACTTCAACATTTCCAGCGGCGCTCTGATGCAGCTCCTGGTGGGAGTGAGTAAGTAGTAAGGCGACATGAAGGAGTTTTTCAAAATGAAACGGATACTTTACATACTTTACCTATTATTGACTACGGTATGGCTGGCGAGTACTGCCGGCTGTACTAGCGGACTTTCGGAGACCAGCGCCGATTCCGGCAAGAAATCCGAAGGTCTGTTCGATAAGATAAGGCCCGAGCCGAAGATCACGATTCCGGCGGGATCTCGCCTTCGGGTTGCACTCATTGATGGAGTTAGCACGACGAAGAGCTCACCCGGCGACCATTTTCTCGCCAGCCTGGCTGAGCCTGTGATCGTCGACGGGAAGACGGTACTCGAGAAGGGTACGAAAGTGCGCGGAAGAGTCGTCGACGTGAAGGAATCGGGGCGCGTGAAGGGCCGCGCGAGTATTCAGTTGACTCTAACTGAAATTATCCGCGACAAAGGGAAAAACGTGGCGATCTCCACGAAACCATTCACGGCCGTCGCCGAATCCACTAAGAAACGCGACGCAGGAATCATCGCCGGCGGAGCCGGCGTGGGTGCTGCGATCGGCGCTATCGCCGGCGGTGGAAAAGGCGCTGCTATTGGCGCGGCCGTTGGAGGAGGCGCAGGCACCGGCACGGTTCTTGCGACCAGAGGTAAGCAGATCAACTATGGTCCCGAGACTCGCTTGCTTTTCACACTGGCAAGCCCCGTGGAGATCTAGTGTCCTGAGTTAGACGTTCCCACTCATTCATGGCGCGCATGACCGCACGTTTTTCGCATTCGGATAGGAAAAGGTGTGAGATTTGGGGACAGTCACTCATTCCTTGTACTTTAGAAATGAGTGACTGTCCCCAAATCTTTGGTGTTTATAAATCCAGACTCCGCCAACAGTACCAGGTTGCGACGCTAGCATACGGACGCCAGGGCGTTGCGATCCGATGGCTGACTTCTCTGCTGGGCAGATCATCCAAGCCGTAGAGATTCCGGATCGCCATGCGGACTCCGAGGTCCTCGTGAGGAAAAATGTCAAGCCGGCCAAGGGAGAAGATTAGAAACATCTGGGCGGTCCAGACGCCAATTCCTTTGACCTGAACCAGTGCATTGATCACGTCGTCGTCAGGCATCCTTCCGAGCCGATCAAGCCGAAGATTGCCGATGGTCACGCGCTCCGCCAGATCGAGCAGGTAAATTGATTTCTGAGGAGACACTCCAACACTGCGCAGTTCCTCGCGGCTTAGGCGAGCCAGAGTTTCGGGCGAGATCTTTTCCGGACTAATGTGATTTACGAGCCGCGTGCGAATGGCGTTGGCTGCCTTGCCCGAGATCTGCTGAGCGAGAATCGAATAGACAAGCGCCTGGAAACGGTTTCGATGAAGCTTCATCCGAAAAGGTCCCGCCTTTCGGATAAGTTCCCGCATGACTGGATCCGCATTGCGGATATGCCGGACGGCCTTACTGATCTTTGTAGAGTCCAGTGACATCGTGGTCATCGAGTATAATTTGCTACGTACATGACCGGCAATAACTCGAAGCCTAACTCTGCCTTCCGCCGCCTGCTTATTCTCATCGCCGTGGCGACGGTGGACATGATGGGTGGAGCGATGGTGTTTCCGCTCATTCCTTTTTACGCGCTTAAACTCCACGCATCCCCGCCAGTGATTGGAATGATCATTTCATCTTTCTTTGTGGCGCAGTTGGTTTCTGCGCCTCTGTGGGGGAGGGTTTCCGATCGCTATGGACGCCGCCCTGCACTTCTGGTGGGGCTCAGTGCGTCAGCGGCCGCGTTCGCAGTTTTCGGCTTCGCGAATTCAGTTTGGTTGCTGTTCCTGTGCCGAATCGTGCAGGGTCTTGGCGGCGGGACGACCGGAGTGCTTCAGGCGTACATCGGTGACACGGTGCAGCCGGAAGATCGAGCACGATCGCTCGGATGGCTTTCTGCAGGGACGAACGTGGGCACCATGCTCGGTCCGGTGATCGGATCCTTTGCGACTTACTGGGGGCAGGAAGGGCCGGGTGTTCTCGCGTCTCTGCTTTGCCTGACGAACGCGATTTCCGCTTGGAAGTGGCTGCCGGAATCGAGCCAAGCGCATACGCAGGCCCTGGCGCGGAAACCGGTTTGGCACGGCGTGTGGCTCGTGCTAAGAAATCCAACGGGCGCCGTCCAACGGCTGACTCTGATCTATGCGGTCGGGATGCTCGCCTTTTCGGCTTTGTCATCCGTACTGGCACTGTACCTTAGCGCGGAATTTGGTATCACGGAAAAGACGATTGGATACGTTTTCCTGTACGTTGGAATCTTCTCGGTCCTCATGCGCTCGGCCCTGATCGGTCCTATCGTCGATCGGATCGGAGAAACGTGGTCGATCCGGGCGGGCTCGGTAAGCCTCATCGTCGGCCTTGCCGCGTATCCACTAGCGCCGAACCTCTGGTCGCTAGCGGTCATTGTACCTCTGGTACCGATTGGCGCTGCGCTTGTGTTCCCGGCCACGACTGCCCTAATGTCCCGCGCATCGTCGAAGTTCGAGTTGGGAACGACGATGGGAATTGCGCAGACGTTTGCGGGAATCTCTAGGGTCGTAGCGCCCATGATTTCAACCACCTTGTTTCAGCGCATCAGCCACGGGATGCCTTTCTATTTCGCCGCCATGTCTGTAGGGTTGGTCAGCATTCTGGCCTTCCAGATCGAGTCCGGATCCAGCGTGGAGCCTGTCAGTGTGATAGACTGAGCCTGACTTTCAAATCGAGGTGAACCCCGTGTCAGTGCCAAATTATGTGTTCTTCAGAGGCCGCGTCGTTCCTTATTCCGACGTGAAATTCGGCGTTCTCACGCACGCCTTAAACTACGGAACCGCGGTATTCGGCGGTCTTCGAGCCTATTGGAACGCTGACGAGAAGCAGCTATTCGTGTTCAGACCGAGCGATCATTTCCGCCGTTTCCTGCAGTCCACAAAGCTCATGTGCATGGATCTGCCGTCGTCGGGTGAAGAACTGCTCAAGGGACTTATCGACCTCATTCGGGCTGAAGGGTACAAAGAAGACCTGTACATCCGTCCTCTGGCCTTTGATGCAGACGAGATCATAGGAGTCCGCCTTCACGATTTGCACCCGGAGGTCTCCATCGTTGTTATTCCGTTTGGTAACTACAATAAGAACGAAGAGGGCATGCACGTCACCGTGTCCTCGTGGCGCCGGGTCGACGACAACTCGATTCCGGCGCGAGGAAAGATTGCGGGTGCGTATGTGAATTCAGCGTTCGTGAAGACGGATGCGCTGCGAGCAGGCTTCGATGAGGCAATTGTTCTTAATGCCGATGGGCATATTTCAGAAGGGTCCGCCGCGAATTTCTTTCTGATGCGCAACGGCGTGTTTGCCACGCCGCCGATTACCGACAATGTTCTTGAAGGGATCACGCGGCGAACCGTTATGCAATTGCTTCGCGACGAGCTGAAGACGGAAGTTCAGGAACGACAGATCGATCGTACCGAGCTGTATCTGGCCGACGAAGCGTTCTTCTGTGGGACCGGCGCGCAGATCAGCGCGATCACGCGCGTCGATTATCGTCCTATCGGGACAGGTCAATTGGGGGCGGTCACCGCCCGTCTTCGGGCCATCTTTTTTGACGTCGTTCGCGGCCGGATCGCAAAGTACCGCAGCTGGTGCTGCCCGGTCTATGAGTCGAAACAGACGGCCACGACAAAGGAACGTTCTCGCGTGACGGTGGAATAGCACTCTTAGCCGCAAATTCACGAATGACGCGAATGGGCCGCCGCCTTTTATGCAATTTTAGCAAAGCCAGAAATTTCGGCAGCCCATTCGCGCAATTCGCGGCTAAGAATCTTATCGTTTATGTCTGACTTTCGAATAATGAAAGCGACGGAGGAGGACGTCCCCCTCATCGTCAAGTTCATTCGCCGGCTCGCCGAATATGAGCGGCTCACATCCGAGGCCGTTGTAACGGAGCAGCTACTACGCGAGAGTCTCTTTGGGAAACGGCCCGTCGCCGAAGTCGTGCTCGGCTATCACAAGGACGAGCCTGTGGCCTTTGCCGTTTTTTTCCAGAACTTCTCGACGTTCCTCGGCAGGTCTGGCCTTTACCTGGAGGATCTCTTCGTCATTCCTGAGATGCGCTTCTACCGAAATTTGGGCGCAGTGGCCATGAGCGATTGGACAGTGTTTCGTTTGACGGGTGAGGCGTTGGAGCGTCTTGCTGGAGAGTCCCCAAAATAGTAATGGTCGCTGCGGCTCTGCTTCTTTGACCCGACCCTTTCGGAAAGCCTCGAATCGATGCCCAATCCGAGGCAGCAGCCAGAAGGAGCGACCAGCCCTTGAGTTTTTCTCTCAAGAGCGCTGACCGGCGATTGGTTTCCTCCAGCCAGCTCCGGCTTCCTACTTTGACGAACAAAGCTATTAACCCCATCCGTCATCTTCTGCCGATGTTCAAAGTTACATGAATCACAACGACCGAGGCGTACTGTGACAGAACTACATATTCGAGTCAATGGTGATTTCGAGCACTTTTTTTTATTCTTTCACCAAAATTTTCGGTGGATCAATAAAAATTCCTTGCCAGAAAATTTGACTAGTGGGCCACTGCAATGGGCGTGGATTTGCAAGGTGAGCGTTGCCGGCCAAAGACATTACCTCCGAGGAAACGCAGGACTGGCACCACTTTGCGCCAACATGTTGGGTTCTTAAGCCGTCCGGGAGTGCCAGACCGCTGCGCACAGAGCAAAAGATGGCGAGTGCGTTACAAACAGCGAGAGACTGCGGGACTTTTTTTTCTCACGTCTCGGAAACGATTTCCTTCACCCGTCCAACGACACCGTCTTCAAGCATGACTTTGACGCCGTGTGGATGGTGCGGTGAGTTGGTAAGGATTTTTCGAACGATCCCTTCGGTCAGTTTTCCCGTGCGCTGATTCGGCTTCTCCACAATTCGCACTCTCATACCGGGGCGGATCTGAGATCGAGTTTGACCGTTCACTATTTGATTATGCCCAGTTTCGATTCCGGAAGGAATGCGTGATGTTTACTTTGGCGTCTGGATCGACATTTGGATGACGTCGTAGTAGCCGGCCGGGCCGTTCCGGATTTGACCGGCCTCGAAGGCCTTTAGCAGATCGGGAATCGAGCAGAGGACGGACGCCGATCGCAGGCCGAATCCTTGATACTGGACAGCCATTCCATTAAAGACGGAACGAATGAACAGACCGGTGGAATCCACAGGCAGCGTCGCGACGTTCGTATAGAACTTGTTCCAGTCATCATTCTGTTGGAACAAATACTGTTCAACGTTGGAAGTGTAAAACGCCGTCACGGACGCGTCGTGCTCCCTCAAATATTCTGCGACCGCGCGTATCGCTTTGGGCCCGGCGAAATCTCCGACAAGGGGAATCAGGAGGTTCTTGTTCTCCAGATCCTGCAGGATCCGGAAGTTTTCTTCCGTACTCACATAGCTGCGGTTCAGATCGTGTCCATCGTTTTGCGTCATTAGCTCTGCATACGACGGCATTCGCCCCCGCCCGCCAAAGTTGTTGCCGTTTCCCGGGCCGTTATAGGTCAGGTCAGGACCGCCGCTGTAGAACGCGCGAAACACATATTCCATGCTTGCTTGATCTTCCGCGGTGAGCTTGAAGCCATGATGTTCCCCTAACTGGCTCTTGATGGCTTCAAGGTTTTCGTAGAAAAGCTCGCGTTCCGGCACGATCTCGTCAAATGCTCTGAACAGCTCCTCCGAGCTCGAATCAGGCCCGATCCCTTCCGGCCGCTTTCTGGAAAACAGCCTCGAAAGGAACTCAGCGCGATCGGCTGAGAGTTCGATGAGGGCTTTGTACATGAGATGTTGGACCATGTTCTGACGCCGGATGTCGAAGATGAATGCCATCTTTGGTTGCGTCGCCACGATGTAGGTGAAATTCTGGTCCGGCCCGACGCCAAGATACACTCCACCTGATCTCGAATTGTTCTTGAGGTCCGGAATGACCCACTGAAACGTCGCTTCATTCGAGACGAAATTGTCTGATCGGAAAAACCCTCCGGGTTCGGAAAAGTCCGTCACCAAGTGCCAGAATGCTTCATCGCTGAGCTGCTTGGGGAGCTCTTCGGCTGCGACCAGCGGCCATGTTGTAACTCCCAGGGTCCCAAGGAAGACAAAGCTGGCCAGAATGACAGTAAGCGTAAAGCGACGGCGAACGAGTGGCATTTGTTGGAGACCTCCCTATCCGGCAGGACACATTCTGACGCGAGTTGCCCCCGGTGGCAATCAGAAGATTAGGTTCTACGCGCGCGAGATACCCGGCACACCTGTGAAACGGCGTCACAGGTGACCTTCGCGTGCTTCGCCGCGCCGAATTATTCCTCCGTCCCGAAATTGCCTAGTGCGTCATAGCGTACAGAATGAAATTGATGCCGAGCTTCAAACCTTCAGCGGATGGTTTCACAGCGTAAAGCGGTTGGTCGATCCATTCCCAGAAATCGCCAATGTCGTTGTTGAAGCAGATGATGACGGCGAGATGTCCCTTCTCGTTGTTGATTCCATAGAAGACCGCGTCAGCACCGACATTGTAGGGCGACTCCACGTAGAGACTGTCGATCTTGTAATATGTGTTCAGGATCGCGTGGCTATCGTCAAGCCTAAACATTTCGCGGTCGGGAAAAACGCGCTGGATATTCTGCTGCATCACCTGAAACTGGCGTGGACCGTCGAAATCATCAATCATCACGAAACCGCCGCGATCGACAAATTCGCGGAAGTTTTTCACTTCTAGATCAGTGAGCCACATCATGCCGGGCTCGGAGATGTAGCCGAAGGGATACTTGAAAACGTCCTTGCTGCTCATGGGCACGATGCGGTAGGACAGCCGGTCGACATTAATGCCGGTGGCCTCTTTCATGATCTGATTGATATGTTCTTCAGCATCGGGATAGTCGTGCCACCAGCCGCCATTAATGCCTCTCCCATATTGCCAGCGCGCAAAGATGAACTCCGTATGTGGCGGCTCGTTGTTTTCGTAACCGAAGCCTCGATTGAATCGCTGTCCATAAACGCTTCCGAACGCTGCAGCGCCAAGCAGAGTGGTCAAAAGGAGCACCGCCATCCATTTTGGGGATACCATGGCCAACATTCTTTCCGGATCGCGTGTCGCGATCAAGCAGAACTTGACATTGTGGCCCTGCACGGGCGTCCGCCGAAGATGTTCAAGTACCTCTTCCCAAAACCCCGCGTGCCGTGATTCACTTCCGGTTTCAACTTAAAGGAAGTCCATCATGCAGAATTTGATCTCGGCTTTCGGTATCGGCATTTTTGTCGTTGTGGCTTGGATCATATCGGAGGATCGCAGGAATTTTCCATGGCGGGTCGTGATTTGGGGCATCCTCCTTCAATTCATCTTCGCGTTTCTCGTGCTGTGGTGGGAACCGGGCACTCGATTCTTCCTTAAGCTCAACGACGTCTTCAATGCTCTGCTGTTCTTCGCCAAGCAGGGCGCTTCATTTGTATTTGGTGCAGTTGGATCTTCAGACATGGGTGATTCTCCCATGTCGCTGAAGGAATACCTCACTCGGCTTGGCGCGGAGTCGCGCGATCCGATGATCCAGGCGGCGGTGCGGACCGGAGCAGTCCCGGGAGTCTTCCTGGCGTTTCAGGTGCTGACGACGATCATCTTCTTCAGCGCGCTGCTTTCGGTTCTTTACTACCTGGGCATTATGCAGAAGATCGTCTTACTCTTTGCGAGGATCATGGCGCATACGATGCGGGTGTCTGGCGCGGAGTCGCTATCCAACTCCGCCAATATCTTCGTTGGGCAGACCGAGGCGCCCCTGGTCGTGCGTCCTTTCATTGAAAAAATGACGCGGTCGGAACTCATGGCCATTATGGTCGGTGGATTTGCGAACACGGCAGGCGGTGTTCTTGGCGCGTACATTCTGATGCTCGTGGGGTACTTTCCAAACATTGCGGCGCATTTGATATCGGCGTCAGTGCTGTCCGCACCCGCGGCGTTCATCATGGCCAAGGTCATGGTGCCCGAGCGTGGGGATCCGCTCACACGAGGCGAGATCAAGATGGTTGTTCCTATCGAAGACGCAAATATTCTGGACGCCGCGGCAAACGGCTCCACGGTCGGCTGGCAACTCACGATCAACGTCACGGCAATGTTGATTACCTTTATCGCGCTGATTGCCATGGCGAACCTCGGAGTGAGTTGGCTCGGGAGCTTTTTCCGGAATGCGAACGGCCTGGCGCAGTTCGACCTCATCGTCGCAGGCGTGCTGCTGAGTCTGGCCGCCGCCGAGAAGTATGGACCGCCGCAAGACACAGTGATGTGGTGGGCGTTGCCGGTTGTCGGCGGGCTCTACGTGGCAGCAAGGGCTGCCACCGGCCCCGATCTCGCGCGCTTGATCGGGTTGATTGGAGTCGCTGTGTGGTTACCACTATTCTTGCAGTCCGGCAACAAGACTGCTTATGGCAAAAAGGGCTGGGGCACAATCATCGCCATTGGAATTGTTGCCAACGGAGCCTACCTGTTATTCGGTCCAATGGCGCCTGAAACGCAGTTATCGTTGCAAGGCATTCTCGGCTGGATTCACTGGCCGGTCGCTTTCGCGATGGGTACTCCTGCCAAAGATTGCATGGTTGTCGGAAGGCTTCTAGGCGAGAAGCTGATCCTCACCGAGTTTGTCGCCTACTCCGACCTCGCCGGCCACCTGGCCGCCGTCGGGCGTGGAGAAGTTCCGGCGCTGGATCCTCGCTCGATTGTGATCGTATCGTATGCGTTGAGCGGTTTTTCGAACTTTGCATCGATCGCGATTCAAATCGGCGGCATCGCACCGCTTGCTCCGACGCGGCGCGGCGACATTGCCAGACTTGGACTCAAGGCGATGATTGGCGGAGCCCTGGCGAGTTATATGCTGGCGTCCGTTGCGGGCGCCTTCTACACCGGCACGTCCATGCTTGGAATTAAATAGCAGAATAATAGGCCGCGAATTGCGCGAATGCCGGCGGTGCCCGATGCGCGTAACTTCAGGCCTTCTGATCTCAGGGAATTCAAGATGACCCGGACTGCTGGGAAAAGGGTGCGGTCGTAGACCGCGAGTACATGGGACATCCCAACATTTAATATTGTTCGCTGCACGCTCGAGCTTTCCCAAATCACGCATTGACGAACTGACCAAACGGTCGTTTTGCTTTCGCCAATTCATACGCCGGGTCCGCCTCCCCGCGCACCGGGGGCCGGAGGTGGGGGCGGCAGCCAGTAGGCCACCAACTGCGCCGGAGTTTGACTGGCGGCGTTCCCTGTAGCGAAGACGATGTATTGCTTACCGTTGTGCATGTAGGTCATCGGCAGGCTTTGCACAGGACCCACGGGAACTGTAGTTTCCCAGATGGTCTCGCCCGTTTTCTTGTCATAAGCACGGAACATCGGTTGTCCGCCCCCGCCTTCACCGGCGAAGAGCAGCGTCTTCGTCACCAGCAGGACGGCCTGCGAGCCACTGCCGGTCTTTGGAATGTTCAGTCCCCGAAGAGCAGGATTGTTCTTGATCGCAGGCGGTGTATCTCCGTTCGGGATCATCCACGCGATTTCGCCCTTGTTCATATCGTACGCCGTGATCCGGCCGTATGGCGGTTTTAGCAAAGGCAGACCTTGGACTCGAGGAATGCCGGGACCCCCGCCCATCGCGTAGTCGGACGTGACGAAATTAGGTTGATTGGGATCGGGTTTGCTGAGTGCAGCCAAGGTGGGAGCTGTGTTCGAGCCGACGTAGACGAAACCCGTTTCGGGATCTGCTGCGCCGGACTCCCAATTGGCGCCGCCTCCGAAACCCGGCAATACAATCGTACCCTTGGTTCCGTCCACTCGCTCATCTTGGCCGTCCGTCCAATAGGCCACACCCCGTCCGGAATTTCTTCTTGGCGCTTGTCGATATCTTTCGCCTTCGTCCATGCGATACATCCAAAGCGTGTCGCCACTTCCTGCATCAGCAGCGACAACGGCGCGGTGATCGCCGGCGGTGAAGTAGAGGACCCCATTGACATAGAGGGGCGTGGTCTCACTCCTAAACTCTCGCGAACCAAAATTGTCGGACTTCCAGGCCCACGCGATTTTGAGGTCCCTCACATTGTCGCGGTTGATCTGATCCAGCGCGGAGTAACGAGTGCTACCCAGTTCGCCCCCATAGGACCGCCACTGTCCGTTCTTGGCGCCGTACTGCGCTATCGATGGAAGAGCCCAGAGCAAAGCCAGGGTCAGGAGCCCGTAAAATAGATGCCGGAATGGTCGCATCATTGGTGTTCCCTCCAAAACTGGTATCGCTAGTAGTTATAGTTAGGTTGTCGGTGTCAAAAGCAGCGTCGGCAGAATATGCGAGCTGTTGTCGCGCGTCAAGCACGCAAGCTCTTCCTCACGATTTTTGCTCTGAAGCGCGATCGGATGGACCGGCGAAGTTGAAAGGATGATGAATTGGGGAGCATCTGTTCCCACCAACCGCAAAAGAAGACTTGATTGAATATCTGATGACGGCATTCTCGAATCCGTGATCTTATCGGATCGAGAGCTCGACGATTGCCCAAGGAAACTATATTAAGGGCAAGTTTCAACCGGCTAACGGCGGAAATTTAGGATACAGTTCGCACGGAAGCTTGTGTTCTAGCAAAAGGAGGAGTACGAAGTGAACGCGCCGATTCGTATACATCACAAAATTTACGACAGTATCTGCGACGTCATTGGTGGAACGCCGGTTATACGGCTGAAGCGAATTCCGCAAAATAACTGGGCAGAGATGCTGGTGAAACTGGAACTCTTCAATCCAGGCGGTAGCGTGAAAGACCGCATTGGCTTAAGCATGATCGAGGCAGCAGAACGGGAAGGGCGTCTGAAGCCCGGAGGCACCATCATTGAGGCAACCAGTGGCAACACGGGAATTGGCTTAGCGATGGTAGGCGCGGCAAAGGGCTATAAGGTCGTTCTCACCATGCCGGATGACGTAAGCATAGAACGAGTGGCGCTCCTGCGAGCCTACGGCGCGCGAGTCATCCTCACGCACCGATTGGAGTTCATGCAAGGCGCTATCAAGAAGGCCGAAGAAATTCTTGCCGAACATCGGGAGACGACAGCTCAGGAAATCCTCGACGTCGTTGGCACTGAATTGGACGCGCTGGTGGTCGGCGTCGGTACGGGCGGCACGGCCACGGGCGTAGGAGAGGTGGTCAAACAGCGGATCCAGCAGATGAAACTGATTGCCATTGAACCGTCCGATTCACCCGTCTTATCCGGCGGAAAGCCCGGCTGGCACAAAATTCAAGGCATCGGCGCCGGTTTTATCCCGGAGGTCCTGAATCGCCGAGTCATCGATCGGGTTGTGACCGTTACCAACGAAGAAGCCGCCGCTGCCGCTCACCGGCTCGCCGAACAGGAAGGAATGCTTTGTGGCATCTCGTCCGGCGCGGTTCTTCACGCCAGCTGCATTGTGGCGCAAGAGCTCGGACGGGGAAAACGCTTGCTCGCGATCCTTCCCGATACGGGGGAGCGCTACGTCAGCACTTGGTTTTCTTGAAATAAATTCCTGCCATTTGTTCTGCTCTCTTGATCACTATCCTAGGCATTGCGACATCGTTTCGAAAGAGAGCCGTCGGGTGATCTCTCAAATCAAAACAGAATCAAAGGGAAAGAGGCTGGCAGCCCAGTTGCCTCCTTCTCGGTGGTCGGCGCCGATAAAAGTGCGTTCCGCCACCGTGCCGTTGGCCGTGACGATTTCACGCTGAATCTGACAATTTTCTTTTGCACTTGGCGACCGAAGCGATGCATTTGACGCCTGCAGAAGGGGATTCTGCTTCTGTACAGTGGACACGCGTCATAGAATGTCGCAGCCGGCGCGCTCCTCCTCGAGTGTGCGGATGTGAAGTCGATCAAGTCGTCGGCCGTATTCACGGCTTACCAGAGCATCTTCAGTGCAAACTGAATCACTCGGGCCGATTCTCCGGTAGAAATGATTGTCTGTGTGGTCGGCGGGGCCACGGTCTGGCAACAGGTCTGCGCAAAGACCGTGGACCGGATGCTGGGCGAACCCGCCGAAGCGTCCCGCGGATTGTCAAAATTCGGATGGTTCAGCGCGTTGAACATTTCGGCGCGGAGCTGCAGGTTCAGCCGTTCGGTTAGATCGAAGCGTTTCCCAATCCCCACATCCAGGTTCCAGTAGCCCGGAGCTTGGAAGGTATTGCGGCCGACGCCGTTGGTTCCTGGCGCCGGTATTGCGAAGCCGGTGGCGTCCTTGAAAACGACCGGACCGATGACTCCGGGGACTTCCTGCAATCGAACCTCGGGCGTGGACCCAACCACATCCGCGCGCGATTCATGGGAAAAATTGGAGGTCCGAACACCGCTGCGCACGCTGAACGGTTCTCCCGACATGAAAGTGTAAATTCCATTGAGGCTCCAACCTCCGAGGATGTGGTTCAGCAGCGGATGGATCCCGGATGCGAAACGCTTCTGCCTGCCTACGGGCAACTCCCACACCGAATTTGCCTGGAACACGTGGCGGCGGTCGAAATCGGAGCGCCCGCGCTCCTGGCGCCAGTCGCGCGTGTCGGTGGGAGTCCGGGAGTTGGTTGTGCTGAGCGCGCCACCGGAAGTCGCTCCGACGGGATCCACGGACTGATCGTCAATGGACTTTCCATAAGTGTACGCGACGCCGGTCAACAATCCGCCGCTGAAGCGCTTTCGTAGCGTGGCCTGGCCACTGTGGTAGTAAGAATCTCCCCCCGAATCGATGTAGGTGATGATTGCGAACTGCTGGTTGGGCCGGAGATTCGCGGCTAACGTAGTCTGCTCGACTCGGCCCACGAAGTTGCCGGCGGCGTTCAGCGTGAGGTCACTTTGGGTCGTTGTGGAATTGACGAACGTGCTGGAAACGATTCCGGAGGTCACAAGGGGAATCGTGACTCCTCCGGCTGCGCAACCCGTTCCATCCGGCCGGCAGCCGTTGCGCATATTCTGTTGCATGAGCAGGAACGAAGGCAGGATCGGATCCGCGTTGATCTGGTTCGCATCGTAGGCTCGCAATAACCGCGTCCCGCGCCTGCCAATGTAACTTGCCTGCGCCACCATTCCCCAGGGCAGCTCACGCTCTATCGTTAGGTTCCACTGGTGGACCGTCGGGAGCTTGAGCTGCGGGTCGAATGCCGTCAGATTCGGCGCGTTGGTGAGAATCTGTGCGGGTGGTGTCAGGAACGAAGACGGTTTGGCGCTCGGTGGCGGTAATTCCAACGGGAAGCCGTCGCCGATCCGAATATCCGGCACTGTCATGCAGCCTGGAGTCGTGTCGCCGCCAACCGTGGAAGAACAGGAAAACGTCAGCCCCGGCACTTTGCCGGACACCGCCGTCACTTGAAATGAGGAGATCGGGTCAAAGGCGATTCCGTACCCGGAACGAATCACCAGCTTTGAGCTGGGGCTCCAGGTAATGCCGAAGCGTGGGGCAAGCGCCGCCACGTTGTTTCGCTCATACCATCGCTTGGTCTTCCGGAAGGTCACGGGACCCTCTGTGCCTGTAATGGGCTTATCCGGAACGTACACCCGGCCATGGGATTCCGACGGAGCGAGATTGATTTCCCAGCGCACGCCGTAGTTTAGGGCTACGTTTTGCCGAACTCTCCATTCGTCCTGGAAATAGAAGTTGTATTGCTTCAACCGGTGGCCTTGATTCCACAACGTCACGCTCTTGCCGGAACGAAATGGCAGAAACGCGTCGGCGGAAAGGTCACCCAGAAACACCTGGGACAAGCGCGCCGGAATCCCCAGAATGTCATTGATGGCCCCGTTCAGAGTGTTGCTGTCGGTGGCGTCGATATTCCCGGCACCCACCACCGGAGTGTTGAAACCCACCGGCGTCCGAATGTTGGACATAAACGACAGCGACGGTGTCACATTCACGCCTCCAGGCTGCCCGCGCTGGTCATTGTGTTCATATAGCCGCACGTTGGCTCCCAGTCGGAAGACATGCGCTCCACTAACGATACTCAGATTGTCCAGGACTTGTGGCGTCGTGACGGCGCGAAAGGTTCTGGGCGTGTTGATATAGGGCAGGCTGATGAGGTTGTTAAAACCACTCTGATAGGGTGGGACGTCCGGAAAGGCCGGGTTTGCTTCGCCCTGCGTAAACAGGAACACAAAACGCGCGAATCCGGCCGTGAATTCATTGACCACGCGCGGTGAAATCACCCAGCGATAGGTGGCCGCCAGGTTCTTGGTGGATCGGAACACCTCGCCCAGCGGCGGGAAGCCAGGAAAGACCTGGGGCCGCGAATTCAACGGATCTCCGTCGAGCGTGTTCTGATCCGCTTGCAACCACCGCACAAACACGTTATTTCGCAAATCGAAAGTATGATCGACGCGCGCCATGTAGTTGGGTCCTGTATTGCGCGTCGGAGGATTCCAGATATAGCCGGCGGTGTTCAGGCCGTCGCCAGTAGCGTATGAATTCGGCTTCGGATATGTATTGAACAACGCGCCGATCTTGGGATCAGGCCCGCGCCGCAGCGGATCGTTGGCAAACATGTTGAAGGACGCGACACAGTTGAGATCCGTGGGGCTTGTGCAATTCCGTATGCCCGGACGATACGCTCCCGTCGCGGTGTCCACCAGCAGCGGGCTGTTTCGGGTGATCGTCTGTCCGTTCAACGCCAGCGGATTCCTGGGATCGGCCACGAAATATCGGAAGATGCCGGAAAGGGCCGAGGGCGTGTAGAGCCTCGGGATACCGAACGTCTGGTCGATGGGCTGCGCGAATTTGGTGTTCTGTCCCTGCCAGCTTCCAAAAAAGAAAGTCCGGTTCTTGCGGATGGGCCCGCCCGTTTCATAGCCGAACTGGTGCAGCTTGATTTCGGGTTTGGGTGTTCCCTGCGCGCTGGCGAAAAACTCGTTGGCGTTGAGCGCCGTATTGCGCAGAAACTCGAAGGCCGTGCCATGAAAATCATTGGTTCCGCTGCGCGTGGCCACCGACACCGAAGCTCCGCTGTTGCGGCCCTCCTCCGGCGTGGCGTTGTTGGTGGTGACCTTATATTCCTGCACATTGTCCGGATTGAGCCGGTACAGGTTCGAGAGCGGGTTCGGTACCGAGGATTCGTTGGCTTCAATCCCGTCCACGGTTACATTGACCGCCCGGTCGCGCGACCCATTGACGTGAATGCCCGAACCGGCGGCTCCTGCGGACCTTTGGACCACGCCGGGCTCCAGGGTAATTAACGCCAGCGGGTTGCGCCCATTGAGCGGAAGATCCACGATGG
>QHXC01000335.1 GCA_003222815.1 Acidobacteriota bacterium
TGCGGGGAAAGAGCCTGCGTGAAAGCCAGGTTGTCCGGAGCTTGCATAGGAGACAATAGACAATGCCGAGTGGTGTCGAACTTCGAACGAATTCCATCATGCGAGTGCGCACTCGGTTCGAGACTCGACGTCCCTGGAACCCCAGAAATTTTTCGGTGTAATTGGCCAGATGGCGATCGTCTGTAATAACGACCAGGTTCTCGCGGTTCTGCGTCGCCAATTGACAGATAACCGACGCATAAAACACTTGTTTGCAGAGATCATTGACGAAGTAATTCTTACTCGTCAAATTGAAAGACCACCATTCAAACGAAGCATTTTCGATGTTGAGCGATCCGAGAAAATCGACATACTTATCCCGAAATGTCCTGCCCTCGCGGCGATTCAGTTCGGCCCGATCGATCTCAGCGGCACCCGATTTCAGCAAGAGTTGGCGTATCCGTCGTGCCTCTGCATGATCTTCCAGCACGAGAAATCGGGTCTGTGGAAGATCCCTTAATGACCGCAGCTGACCTCGACGATTCACGAAAGCGACGGAGCTCATCACACGCTCACAGGCCGGCTGAAACCAGATCGAACAAGTGAAGCATTCCAACAAGTGTTCGATTCCGATCGACAACCGGCAAAACCGAAGTCGGCTTGTTACGGCTCTGCATGAGAGTCAGGGCATCGATTGCCTTTTGATCGTCATAAATGATGGTGGGCCGCGGATTCATCAGGCCGGCAATGGTCAACTCGAAAATATTCAGATCCTGTTCGAGCGCTTTCCGGATGTCGTAATCCGAAACCAGCCCGATCAACTTGTTATCGTGGTCCACAATGGAGATTGCTCCCGCTTGTCCAGCCGTAATCCGAATCAGCATGTTCTTGATGGAATCGTTAACCGTGATTACGGGATTGCGGGAGCCGGTGCGCATGACGTCGCCAACGAGCAACAGCAATCGCTTTCCCAGCTGTCCACCGGGGTGCCGCCTGGCGAAATCATCTGTAGATATTTGCTTGACCTTCATCAGCGCCACTGCAATGGCGTCACCGACGACAAGGCTAGCCGTTGTGCTGGAAGTCGGAGCCAGATTCAATGGGCAAGCCTCGCGCGGAACTTCCAGAGGAAGTAGAATATCGGCAGCCATTGCCATAGTGGACTGAGCATTTGCTGTGATGGCAATTACGGTTGCTCCTAACTTTCGGACAATTGGTAACAACGAGTTGATTTCAGGTGTTTCCCCACTCTTTCCGATCGCAACAAGAACATCTTCCGAACTGATCAGGCCCAGATCGCCGTGGAGTGCCTCCGAGGCGTGAATAAAAGTGGCTGGAGTACCGGTGCTGGTCAAAGTCGCTGCGATCTTGCTGGCGATGATTCCGGACTTTCCAATGCCAGTCACGACGACCTTACCGCGGCATGCGGCAATCATTCGGACAGCCCTTTCGAACTCACGAGATATTGAGGCACGAACGGCCTTCAGAGCTTCGATTTCTATTTCGAAAACATTATCGATTTCTTTGAGGATGTCTACGATGGGATCCGGAGCAGCGTTATTCATGTCGTCACTCCGGAAGGAATCGCTGCGACCGCCTGTAAACGTAGGTCAAGGCGAACCAGCGCACGATGAGATCTTCGCAGGTGCTCAAATACAACTATTTTCATGTTGCCGGAAAATTCTCACGGCCCAACTAGTCAATCAGGCCATCCACGTACTGCGGACTGAGGTCTTCAAGCTCGATTTCCTTCGCGTCGACAAGATCATAAAGATCGGTGTTCGATAGCTTCACTGCAATCTCAGGCGGAAGCTTGTGACGATTGCTATAAACCAGGGCGTCCGAATGGGGAAGGAGTTGGTCGCATTGATTGCAGTAGGGAAACAGCTTGAAATATTTCAGCCGGTGAGCGACGCGAAGCATTCGATATTTCGTCCCATTCAGTAGCTCGAGTACGGACGTTTCAAATGCATTTCCTAAAACGATCTGATTGTTGTAATCGTAGCAGCAGGGAATCACTTCTCCGTTCCACTGAATCTGTAACGGACCGTTCTGCGGTCTGCCACACGTGCTCTTGATCTCCACATTGTCGAAACGCTGTCGATAATTACGGCCGTCACCAAAGTTGTGCGGTTTCCATATTTCGATGGCGTCTGCCCGACCCTCCCAAAATCTTCGGAACTCGTCAGTATCACCCTCATTTTCCGGCATGATCAGATAGGAAATCTGTAGCTTGGGTTTTTTCGATCCGAACTCGGCACGAACTTCAAGGAAATCTAAGAGATTCCTCAACGTCTTTTCATAATCCAACTTTTCCATCACGACGTTGTACGTACCTGGATGCATCCCATAAAAGCTGACACGCATCTCGTCAAGACCGGCTTGAAGCAGGCTCCGCGACCTCTTCTTCGATAAAAGCGACGCATTCGTGATGATGTACGTGTTGAGCCCCTTCGACCTGGTGTAAGCGACCTTCAGATCCAGTGTGCGATCCATTAGCGGCTCGCCAAAACCGGTAAGCACGACTCGCTTGGCGCCAAGTGTCACCACCTCATCGATACTCCGTTTGTATTTGTCCAGGTCCATGATCCCGTGCTCACGACCGTCCTTATGAAGATCGCGAGGGCACATGATGCATGTGGCATTGCAGTAGTCCGTTGTTTCGTACCGCACTTCGGGATGCTGTAGAGCTGTCAGGAGGGGTTCCCGTTCCGCGAGGTCGTAGAGGACCTTGGGATCGAAACCCTCAAACTGAACGCTGCCGTCACTGAGGAGGTTTTGCTGGGAATAACGGTTGATCACAGGAAGTTCGTGCATTGGGACTCCAAAAACTGACCGGTTATTATAGCATGTCTCCTATAAATATAGATGTTTCTGTAAGTTAACTCGATGGCTGGGCTCTCCACCAGTGACTTTTTCAGGACCACGGAGGACTTTCTATGTTCCCGCCGCGAGCCGATACGAACGACGCAGGAGGGAAAACTTAGGTCATATTAATTTTCATTCCGTTCTTTTCCAATCACGAAGCGAAAGCTCTTGAACAATCTTAACGAGTTGTTGCTCCATGTGGTCGAGCCTCATGTAGATCCGGTATACAAGAAAATAAAGGAAGACGAGAGCCATTCCGAAGACGGTACCCAGACCGACCCGTTTTTCGCCGAACGAAGCAATGACAAGGTCGACAAGCGCTGGAAACAGAGCAACGATGACAATGGCTACCCAGGTCAACGTCCAAAATATAAAAACTTGAAAGGATTCGGCCCGCGTGCGTACTCCTACATAGCTCTTGGAAATGGCGATGCCCGCAAGGAGGACGGCAAAAATTTTTGAAATGATCGGAATCATGTCAGGCGCGCCTCAACATGCGCATCAGGAGGCCGATAATGAGATTGATGCCATTGAGAAAATGCTGCCCTTTAGCCTTGGAATAATCGGTGTAGACGGCCTTGATCGGGACAGATTTGTAGCGAAGATTTTTTCTGTATATTTCACCAATGATCTCGGAGCAGATTTCGTACCCGGACGAGCTCAACGCCATGGCTTCGATTGCTCCTCGTGAGTAGGCTTTGAACCCGGACTGTGAATCGGAAACGATTTTCCCGTGAACCAAATAGGTTACTGCATTCAACAGAAGGTTCGCTGCGAAACGGGATGCCGGCATTCCTGCGGGATCCAACAAGCGGCTTCCAATGACGACGTCATAAGGACCATCCAGTAGACATTCAACCAGAAGTTGGATGTCCGCTGGATTGTGTTGACCATCAGCATCAATCGTGACGATGACGTCTGCATCCAGGACCTTCGCGGCTTGCATCCCAGTCACAGTCGCAGCACCGGCACCGAGATTGGTGAGATGACGAATGACCTTCGCCCCATGGCGGCGGGCGATTTCCGCGGTGTGATCCGTGGAGCCGTCATCAACAACAACCGCACTCACACTCATCAGACCAATTGAAGCGGGAATGCCGGCCAGCACTTTCCCGATCGCCTTCGCTTCGTTGTACGCAGGCAGAACTACCGCCACGGTTTTGTTCGTAGACATGAAATCCGATCTTACCATCTCATGTTGGCTGTGTTTGTTAAGAATTCATCTTCGTCCGCTGGCTTTTATCGCTTCACTATACAAAGACTCCGCTTTCTCAGCGACCGCCGCTGCGGAGAATTCTCGGAATACAAAGTTCCTCGTGATTTCAATGTCGGGTTTGATTCTCTCTTCAAAGACCATTCGATTTAGTTGGCGCTCGAGTTCACGCACGTTGCCCGCCTGGAACTGCCGTACTCCGCATTCCGCAGGAGGCATCGGTGCAAAGCCACAGACCGACGAGAGTAATACTGGAACTCCGCACATTAGCGCTTCGAGAGCAGTGATCGCAAAAATCTCATTCCTCGAAGGGATGGCAAGGACATCGGAATCCATCAGAGCCTGAAGTTTTGTCTCGTGATCCAAATAACCTGTGAAGGTAACCCGATGCTGGATCTTGTCGATGGCTACCATTTGACGAAGTTTGCGCTCTTGTCCGTCGTCAGGACCCGCAATAGCAAGATGGACATCAGAATGGCTTTTCAGCAAACTCGTGAAAGCTTGAATCAAAAGATCTGCACCCTTAATCCAGTGCAGCCGCCCCAGGAAAAGCACCAGACGGCCGGTTCCGATGGACCACCGATCTCGAAAGCCGCCTGGAGGAGGCAGCCGGACATAATCTTCGGGAAAAACCGTATTCGGTAACAGCCGAACGCGGGAAGCATCGACATTGAAAGCTCGCGCGTCTTCTTTTTCACGTGGCGATACAACCGCCAACATACAGGCATGCTCCAGAATCGACCTCCCATAGAAACTGTCGAACACCTGCTTTGCGAGCTGCTTTCCGTGGTGAATCAGCCCCCCATGGGGGGAAAGCACGTACGGCAGCCGCAGCGTTCGAGCCGCATTGTATGCCGCAATGGTCACTGTGCTTCGAAGCTCATGGATATGTAGAATGTCACAACCAACGACCTGGCGGCGAATGTCCCGAAACAGAGCAACTGGCAGAAAGAGCCGATGGCGGAAGGCGAAATAGTTGGATAGGTTGCGGTAATAGCAAACATCAATTCCTTCAACATTTCTACGGCTGACCGGTCCGGCTTCAAGTTGAAGCCTGGACTTCCCCGCACTATCCGTGGTCAGAACCGTCACCAAATGCCCACGCCGAACCAAAGCCCTTGCCAATTCGTAGCAACTTTTTGGCTGTCCGCCATATTGCAAGGCGGGATAAAAATATGGAATGACAAACGCTATGCGCATTACGCCTGAGCGAACTCTGTCATCCATGAGACCATGGTCTCAGCGATACGTCTCCATTCGTAATTCGCTTTAGTAACCTCCTCTCCCTTTCGGCCCAGATGTTCTCGTTGTGCTGGAGTATCCAGTAGATCACCAATGCGGTCGACAAAATTCTCCAAAGAACAATAGAACATTCCATGCTCTTCGCCGGCCAGAAATGGGAGCGTTCCGGGAAGCTTTGTGGCGACTACCGGTTTGCCACAAGCCAGATACTGAAATAGCTTCGTCGGCAGAATATCCCGGGTGATTCCGTTCAACTCGAAAGGATTAATGCACACGTCTGAAGAACGAATGATCTCCGGCAATGTGGAGTAGGGTTGCAGCCCTCCAAAGACCACATTTCTCGACATCCCTGTTTCAAACGTGATCGCTTTCAGGCGCTCCTCGTCTTCTCCAGAGCCAACGATGAGCAGTTTTGCCCGGCCATGCCGCGACAGGAGCCGAGGAAAATCTCTAATGATCCGGTCAAGACCGCTGAACTTATAAATAGTACCCATGAAGAGAATGATTTCATCTTCAGGATCGATACCCCATTCTTGAAAGAGCCGGGTATCAGGGGGACCCGGCGAAAACATCTCCGTATCCACGCCCGATGGCAAGACTCGTACTCGCGACTCAGGAACTCCGTAGGAGAGGATGTAATTTTTGAGATGCAGCGTGACCGGGATGACCGCGTTCACGCGATTGTATAAGTATCGCTCCAGAACTCTGGTCAGAGGTACAAGAGCACGCATGGGCACGAGCTGATGGAGCACATCAATGGACCGGAAGACAACGGGAACGTGGAAATTTCTAGCGGCCAGCAGGCTTTGAACGCCCACGGTCGGCAAACCATAGAGCAGAAGAACATCCGGGGAACGAATCTGAAGGAAACGATAAACTTCTAAACCGGATGCGATTGCAGCTGAGATCCGAGACACTATCGGAAACCGAATCATTCCGGGGCGGCGCACGGTTACAGAGGCGCTGCTGTATGCACGATGCACCTGCTCATGAACGTCCGTTTTCAGATGCCACCTCCGCCCATTGAGTGATGTTTTCCAACTGTCGTCATAGTCGATGACGGTGACCTCGTGTCCCAGCATCGACAGGATTTCCGGCAGGATTTGAAACTCATAAATGATCTTCTTCAGGTAATTGACTTCGTGGACAACGAGTATCTTCATCGACTACCGGCTCATCGTTATCCCGGCAGCAGCCTTTGTAATGCTTTCTTTGTACACCGACTGCATCCACTCGATAGTTTTCGGAACACCTTCCTCGAGAATGATGCGGGGGTCGTGTCCGAACGCTTTTCGCGCTTTCTCGATATCTGGCTTCTTGTTCAGAACGTTGTGCTTGTCTTCGGGAAGATAGTTCACCAAGGAATCATCCAGGCCAAGATAATTCAAGATCAGGTCACTAAGCTCTTTTACACTTCGGAACTCGTGTCCGCCGATGTTGTAGACCTCACCCGGGACGAAGTTATCGGCAACGTTGGCTAATGTCGGTATGAAATCATCGATGTACATGAAGACGCGATGGTACCCAAGGTAAATGTCATACGGAATGCGGTGAAGAGCTCTATATGTAAAGAGACAGACAACGCTGCGGTAGTTGTGGTAGTACTCGCCCGGGCCATACGCATTGAAAAATCGCAAGCGAACCACGGGAATGCCGAAGCGTTTCTCGAAGTTCATAATCTGGATTTCATTTACCCATTTCGTGACTGCGTAATCATTGTGCTGAATGATGGAATGATTGAGAGGAATGTCTTCGGAC
>QHXC01000336.1 GCA_003222815.1 Acidobacteriota bacterium
TACGCTCGATTCCCTTCTCCAACTCGCGCTGGACGGATGGATCCAGCTCATCGGTCCGGCCGATTGTGCGGAACTGAATGTTATTCTTGTCGATATTCTCTAGCTCTTTAGTCAGGTATTCCTTCAGAAGCCCCATCAGCGTCGCAACCTCTGCGTGCGGCCTTTTCCAATTCTCAACGGAAAACGCATACAAGGTCAGCACAGGAATGCCGAGCTCTGCAGAACCCTCAACAACCTCTCGGACCGCACTGATTCCAGCGCGATGTCCGGCAACGCGCGGCAGGCCTAGCTTACGTGCCCAGCGGCCGTTGCCATCCATAATAATGGCGACGTGAGCGGGTAATGCGCTCCGATCGATCTGCTCCGACAGCTCCTGAATTTTCCCCCCCATACCAATCGATCTTATCACGTTGCCTTTCGGGATTTGCAATGCAAAGTGCTTTGGAATTGCTCAATATTCGACCGAGATGAGGTGCAATCCATGTGCCGGCAACGACGGTCCAGCCCGGCGGCGATCCCGTGCCTCGAAAATCTCGGGTATTTGTTCCGGGGCCAGTCGCCCGCGACCGATCTCCAGGAGCGTTCCCGCAATTGTCCGAACCATGTATTGAAGAAAGCCGTTGCCCCGGATTCGAAAGACCCATTCGGTCTCCTCACGGCTCCAGGATGCCTCATAGATGGTCCGAATCCGGTCCTCCACACCGGTTGCGGTGGCGCAAAAAGATGTGAAATCATGCTGGCCGACGAAGTAGGTTGTACCGCTGTCCACTGCGCCTTGATCCAAAGAGTAACGAAATGCATGAACGTAACGGCAGTGAAACGGACTCACAATCGCATTTCGCCATATCCGATACTCATATGTTTTCGAGCGGGCGCTGCGCCGCGCGTGGAAATCCTCACGGACTTCTTCGACAGCCAGGACGCGGATCTGGAGTGGAAGCAGTGCATTCACTCCGCGCAACATCGAATCGGCACTCATTGTGCGTATCGTTCTAACATTCGCAACCTGACCATGGGCATGAACACCGGCATCCGTACGGCCCGAGCCGGTTACTAGAACATCGTGATTGAAGAGTCTCTGAAGAGCCCGTTGGAGCTCGCCTTGAATGGTCGGAAGATGCGGTTGGATCTGCCAGCCGTGAAAGCCGGTGCCGTCATAGGCAACTGTCAGCTTGAGGTTCCGCATTCGATTCGGTTATAGCATGTGCTTGGGGGGGCTGGCCATGCCCGGAATCACGGCGACAATCATCACTTTCAATGAAGAAGACCGCATCGCCGAAGCAATGGCCAGTCTTGCGTGCTGCGATGAAATCATCGTCGTGGACTCGGGTAGCACTGACCGGACACTTGAAATCGCGGCTGCGCAGGGAGCGCGTGTAATTACGCATGCCTGGGAGGGATATTCCAACCAGAAGAACTTTGCGGCTGGTCAGTCACGGCATGATTGGATTCTGAGTCTCGATGCGGACGAACGGCTGAGCATGGAATTGGCCGACGAAATTGTTCAATGGAAGAAGGAGCAAAACACTTTTGCGGCATTTTCTATGCCGCGACGGGCGTTTTATCTGGGCCGATGGATTAACCACTCCGGCTGGTATCCCGACAGGAAGTTGCGCCTGTACGATCGCAGACGATGCCTGTGGAAAGGCGACTTCGTACATGAACGGGTGGAAGTGGATGGTAGCGTGGGCCGGCTCGGCGGCGATCTCCTCCACTTTCCGTATCGCAGTTGGGACGACCATCTCGCGAGAGTTGAAAAGTACACCGAACTGGCCGCGGAGGCCGCGCGTTTGAATGGCCGCCGCGGCAGCGTGTTGAAGATGCTGGTTGCGCCTCCCGTAGCGTTTATCAAAGGCTTTATTGTCCACGCAGGATTCTTCGACGGGTGGCGCGGCCTGGCGATCGCCTACATGGCGGCTCGCTATGTTTTCATGAGGGAGTTCCGTATACTGCGCTGATGGAATTGGTTCTCGCTTTGATTCTCGGCCTCGTTATTGGGAGTTTCCTGAACGTTTGCATTCTCCGAATTCCACAGGAAGTGCCAATCACTGTGCCTCGATCGCATTGTCCTCACTGCAAGAAACTGATCCGCTGGTACGATAACGTCCCGGTTCTGAGCTACCTGATTCTCGGCGGGCGCTGCCGGCGCTGCAAAAAGAAAATTTCGGCTCGATATCCGTTGATCGAGGCGGTCAGTGGATTGATCAGTGTGTTGCTCTACCTCAAATTCGGTCTCGGGGTAGAATGGGTGCTCTTTTTCGGTTTTTCGGCAGCTTTGCTGGTACTGGCTTTCATCGACCTCGATCACCGCATTCTTCCTGATGTCATCACTCTCAATGGCATGTGGCTGGGCGTACTCTCGAGCGTCTACCTGGCACAACCGATTCCTCCCATCGTATTGGGAATTGTGCGTGTGGCCGGGCTCGAAGTGACAAATCCGCGGATACTTGCCCTGGTTGGAAGTCTGCTCGGAGTCGTGGCAGGTGGCGGCCTCCTGTGGGGCGTAGGCGAAGCGTTCAAGCGCTTGCGCGGAATCGAGGGTATGGGATTCGGCGACGTCAAGATGATGGCGATGGTGGGCGCTTTCCTGGGTGCGCCCATGGCTCTCTTCACGATCATGCTCGGATCGATTTTAGGTTCTGTCATCGGCTTGGTTTTTATGGGCTTCACAGGCAAGTCGCGCGATTACGAACTACCGTTTGGAACATTTCTCGGCGTTGCCGGAATCGTAGTGGTTCTTTACGGAGAGAATCTTGTTCAATTCCTGCCTATTATTAGACCCGCTGTATGAACATCCTATTCAGCCAGTATGTCGCCGACAAAATGCCGAGTGGTCTGATGATCTTGAACCGCGAGGGAAGGATCATCGGTCACAATCCGGCAAGCGATCGCATCTTCGAAGAAACAGACATAACAAGCCGTTTACTGCAGGAACTGGTGCGCGAGTCGCAAACCCTCGAAGAGCTCCTGGATCGATGCCTGAATGCGGGTGAAGTCTTCAGCCGGATCGAATTCAATGTGCCGATGCGTTCAGGCGTCGACAAGCACATCGGAATCAATCTCTCGCCGATCTTAAGTCCTGGCGGTCAGATCGAAGGCGCGATTTCCCTTTTGTCCGATCTTACCGAGATCGTTGAGCTGCAGAATCAAATCAAACTCAAAGAAAATTTTTCGGCTCTTGGTGAAATGTCCGCAGGTATTGCACATGAGTTCAAGAACTCCATTGCAACGATACTCGGATATGCGCAGATGTCCAAAGTCGAAACCGATGTCGATACGTTGCAGAGCTACGCGAAGGAGATTCACAAGGAATCGCAGGCCCTATCCAATATGATCACCGACTTCCTGAATTTTGCCAGGCCGGTGATGGCGTCTATCTATGAGGTCGACCTCGTCGAGCTTCTGAAGACCGTGATCGGTGACGTCAAGAACTTGAGGCCCGGCGATTACGACGTTAAGTTCGCCGCGTCGGGCGACGCGCTGGTGCCCTGCGATGCAACGCTGATCCGTCAGTCCTTTCTCAATCTGCTGATCAACGCAACTGAAGCGCTCGACGGAAAGGGGACCGTTAAGGTCCTGGTTGACGCGCCACAGGATCGAGACCACGTGCGCGTCCTTGTCGAGGATAACGGCCGCGGAATACCCAGCCATCTCATTTCGAAAATCTTCTTTCCTTTTTTCACAACGAAGACCCAGGGCACCGGCCTCGGCTTGGCGCTAGTACAGAAGATTCTGGTTGCGCACAACGGCCGAATCGAAGTGCAAAGCACCGAAGGTAAAGGCACTCGCTTCACTGTCACTCTTCCCAAGGAAAACGCGCGACTTGCGACTAATTAACCGCGGATTCTGCGGATAACTCGGATTCGATCCGTGTAATCCCACTGATCCGCGGGCACTCCTGGTGGACTATGGTGTGCCTTCACCGTTCGGTGAAGATATGCGCAACAACCCTGGCTTCACATTGATCGAAACGTTGATCACAACGCTTGTCCTGGTGTCAGGGCTTGTCGCCATCGCCGCTATTTTTTCTTACAGCGCCAGCACAAGTCTCAATAATCAGCTAAGGACGGCCGCCACGGCATTGCTCTACGAAAAGATGGAGCAGTTCAAATCTGCGCCGATTAGCGACAGCGTTTGGGTCCCAGGCGGCAGTTTGAATTTGGCGTTTCCCGCTGGGGGTTATTTCGACTACGTCAAGCTCGACGATGCCGGTGTGTTGAACAGCACCACCACGGACACAAGTGCGCCATTCATCCGCGTGTGGCAAGTCTCCGCGACGGTGCCGCGGAGTGTCACAATCGCCGTATACGCGCTTAAGGCTGGCATGACGCGGCGAGGCTTCGAACTGATTCGGGCCACAACAGTGGTTGAGAGCACTTTTTAATATGCCTCAATTTTCGAAAGGCTTTTCGTTAGCTGAATTGCTGGCGGCGCTAATGATCACATTGACCATCAGCATGACCGTGTTTGGGCTCTTTCACTCAAACGAGCGGGTCTTTCGCGACCACAACATAGAGATCGAAATGCGGCAGACCGCCCGCGTTGTCGCATCGCAGCTCGCGAATGAGTTGCGTATAGCCGGCCAGGGCGTGCCTGTCTACGCTTCGACATTTGATAATGCTGATAGCGAGAGTGTGGCTGTTTTTCTGTCCTCGTCGACCAGTAACCGCATTGACTTCCGCGCGGGGTCGTCCAATGCCGAAACCAGCGTGACAACATCTGTTCCGATCGATTTCACACTCGGCACGCCGCGCATGTTGACCGTCGGCGACAGTTCGCTGTTTTCGACCACGTTGGGGACGCCGATTCCTCAGGGCAGGTTCATTTATGTTTGGGGCCCGACAAACGACTCCATGTGGACATGGATCCGCGCGGAACTCACCAACGTCAGCGTCAATGCCCTGACTCTGACGCCACGGCAGGGAGGCGATGGCGGCCGGTCCGCCGGCTCTGATTCCATTATGGGAAACGGCGACGATGTGATCCGGTTCACCAAACCTCCTACGGTTTCGCTGGAGGAAGTGGTGTCGTTCTACCTCAGCGGTACTACGATCAAACGCGCGACGGCAAGGAATATGACAAACGAGATCAGTCCAACGTGGTCCGCAGCCAACGAGATCGGAAGAAATTTGCGATTTCTAAGCTTTACCTATTACGACAAGTACAACAACGTGGTGATCCCGAGTTCATTGGCTAACCGCCGATCCGTCGCGCGAGTTGATGTCCGGATCGTGGCGGAGACTGCGGGGGTCCTCAGTACTGGCCGCACGTCCACCTATCCTCTTTCCTTTCGGACTATTCCCAGAAATGTGAGAGTGCATTAACCTATACCGTAACGTTTCGTGACGCCACAGACTCACCCGCTCGGAGGACTTGTTTGCGTTTTCAGCAATTTCAGCCGGGGAACGCTAGGTGCTTAAACCTTTACGATTGAGGAGAACTGTATAGAATGACAGAAGACTCTCTGCTGTTCATGCCCGTATCGAGTATCATGCTTGGCATAAAAAGTGGGAGCAGCAGAGTGAAAATCCTCCTCATTGAAGACAAGGACAGCCTGCGGCAGATGCTGTCCACGGCGATCAAGAAAGCGGGGTATCAGGTCGATGAGGCTGCGGATGGAAACATTGCCGCGGAAAAGATTCGCAAACAGCCTTATCAGTTGATCCTTACCGACCTTCGGTTGCCAACCCTTTCAGGTCTCGACATCCTGAAGATCCAAAAAGAAATCGACGCAACGATACCGGTAATGCTCATGACCGCCTACGGCACCATCGAAGAGGCGGTTGAAGCGATGAAACAAGGCGCCTTTGATTTTGTGCCCAAACCGGTCGATATCTCACATCTTCTGCTATTGATCGAGCGCTCGCTTCAACAGCGGCGTCTCTTGCTGGAAAACATGCTTCTCAAAGAAGAATTCCAGCGGATGTATGGCATCCCGAAGATCATCGGTGACAGCCCGGCAATGCAAACCGTCAGCCACAGCATTCAGCTCGTCGCCCCTACCGATGCTACTGTTCTATTGACTGGAGAGAGTGGCACCGGCAAGGAAGTCTTCTCTCGTGCCATTCACCAGCTTAGTACAAGACGCGACAAACCGTTTGTCACGGTGAATTGCGCTGCGATCCCTCACACGCTGATCGAGAATGAGCTTTTCGGCCACGAAAAAGGTTCCTACACCGGGGCTTTCGCCCGAAAGATCGGAAAGTTCGAACTGGCGGACCAAGGAACGATCTTTCTCGATGAGATCGGGGAATTGCACATGTCCGTGCAGGCGAAAGTACTGCGCGTGATCGAGGAGCAGTGTTTCGAAAGAATTGGTGGGTTGGAGACCATTCGTGTCAACACCCGGGTGGTGGCCGCCACGAATCGGAACCTTCAAGAACTGGTGTCGAAGAGGGAGTTTCGCGAAGACCTCTTCTTTAGACTCTCGGTCATCCCGATTCAAATTCCTCCGCTACGCGAACGCATTTCCGATGTCCGCCTGCTCGCTCAGTTCTTCGTTGATAAGTTTTCGAGGGAATTGCACCGGCAGGGATTGCAGCTTAGTCCAGAAGCTGCCCGCGCCCTCGAGGAGTATTCATGGCCCGGAAACGTTCGCGAGCTACAGAATACGATCGAACGCTCAATCATCCTCTGTGACGGAAAAATGATTCGTCCGGAGGACTTGAACTTTGCCTTTGAACAACGAAAGCAGTCGGAGGACTTTATTCACTTGCTCGATCTCACGGGCTCCCTCACCGACGTTTCTAGTCGCGCCAGCCGCGCGGCCGAAAAAGTGAAGATCAAACAGGCCCTCGATCTCAGCAATTGGAACAAGACCCAGGCGGCTGAAATGCTCGCCGTCTCGTATAAAACGCTGCTGAACAAAATTAAGGAGTACGAGCTGGAATAGCCGCGAATTGACGCCAATTACACGCCAACGAGGATTCGCGTAATTGGCGTCATTCGTGGCTATTTCTTACCGGAATGAAGGGTGGCGATGCCGCCAGTTAAATTCACATAATCCACTTGCTGAAACCCGACCGCACGCATCAAAGCCGCTAGTTCCGTCGGCGCTGAAATAAAAGTTGAATATATGCTTGAGGACCGGCACAACTGGCCTTGAGAACTCGAGGATCACCAATGCGCCGCCAGGCTTTAGCACCCGGTGCATTTCCTGCAGCCCGCGGCGAAAGTCTTCGAGGTTACGCAAACCGAATGCAATCGTAACGGCATCGAAGGATCGGTTTGCGAACGGCAGCCCCAGCGTGTCGCCCTCGATATTTTGAATGCTCGGGGCCACTCCGGCCGCCTTCATTTTTGCTTTCGCCCGCGTGAGCATGGGATGACAAAAGTCCAAGGCGACAACGCGACTCTTCAGCCCTCGATGCAATGCGACCGCTAGATCACCGGTTCCGCTGCACACGTCGAGACACAACATGGACGGGGACACGGAGACGACAAGCTCACGAAGTTTGTTTACAGCGGCCTCGCGCCAGTGGCGGTCAACGGAGGCGGAAAGTAAATGATTGAGAAAGTCGTACCGGTGAGCGATGCGGGCAAACATCTGCTGAACGGCCCGGCTATCCGGGCCCTGGTACTCTCTTTCCTTCATCCAGGATTCCCTTCACCACTTCGCGAACGATATTGAGCGGCACCCCCGGTGTAATCTCGACGCATCCAATCTTACGGGGCAAAATGAAATGGACGGCTCCATCACGTATCTTCTTATCATGCTGCAAAGCGTCTAGAATAAACTTGCTGTTTACTCCGCTCAGCGCCGGTAATCGGCCTATGGATCTGATCGCCGCCTCGATGCGCTCTCGATCCGCCAGCGCCAGTTTTTCCAGGGCAGTACTGATCCGAGCAGCCGCGATCATCCCATAGCCGACAGCTTCGCCGTGTTTGATCCGTTGGTATTTCGCCGCCGCTTCGAGGCCGTGCCCCACTGTATGACCAAGATTGAGAACCCGCCGGATGTCGTTTTCTTTCTCATCGGACATAACAACGTGCGCTTTGATTGCGGCACATTTCGCGACGAGCCGTTCGAGGGCTTCCGGGTCTCGCTTCAGAAACGTCGCCACATCTCGTTCAAAGTCTTCAAAGAGAGTAGCGTCGCGGATGATGCCATACTTGAGTGCTTCGTATAGCCCGCTCGCATATTCTCGATCGGGCAGCTTCTGCAGGACAAGCGGGTCGGATAGGACGAGCCGCGGCTGATAAAAACTTCCGATGAGGTTTTTGGCCACTCGGTGGTTCACACCCGTTTTGCCACCGATGCTCGAATCCACCTGAGCCAACAGAGTCGTTGGGACTTGAACCACCGCAATGCCTCGCATGTAAATCGAAGCGGCAAAGCCAGCCACATCGCCAACCACACCCCCACCCACGGCTATCACCGTCGACTGGCGCGTCAGTTTCAGTTCCACCATGCGGTCGAGAAGCCGCGAGACTGTAGTGAGTGTTTTGGCGCGCTCACCATCGGGAATCAGGACGATGGGAAATTTCTTGCTCAAATCCTTCCCAACCGCCCTGAAAATCCGGGGCTGGGAAACAATCAGAAACGGCCCGCCGAGTCCCGCTCTCCGGAGATGCTCTTCCAGCTTCTCGAAGACACCCACCCCAACGATGACTTCATACGCGGCATGGGCCAATCGAACATGAATGGATTGCATATACAAAGAAAATGGGGCCGCAGCTACAGCTACGACCCCATTCTAATGCCTCTGTCCGCTTTTACTTACTTCCGGTCGGCGATTTGCCGCCGTGCTTTGCTTGCCAGGTCCCTTGCTTCCGGAATGAGGTCGATCGCTTTCAGAACCTGAGGATCGCCTTCGAGCAGAACGCGCGCGGCCTCCGAGACGCCGAACCTGTTGTAGACCACTTCGTAGCGGATCAGCCGTTTCAAGTAGTCCTTGTTGTCTTGAAAATCCTTCTCACTGAACTGAATTCCACGCTTCGTGAGGTGTTGCTTGAACTCGCCCAGAAGAGCGTCGGAAACCTGGAACGACGATTCGATAGGAGGATGCTTTGCCAGGAAATCCCGGACGAATGTGTAAAAGGCGAAACGGCTCACCATCAGCGTCTGGAAGCTGTTCGACTTCGGTTCTTCCACCAGATAGTCCGGAGTGATTCCTCCGCCACCATAGACCAAGCGGCCGATGTCGGAGTGCTTGATGTCATCATGCTTGGCTGGAGTGGTTTCCCGGTGATTGTAATAGTCGAACTGCGAGATCTGCGAGTAATCGCGCTGAATCAACCGGCCGCTCGGGGTGTACCACTTCTGCGTTGTTAGCGCAAGACCGGCGTTCTTGCTCAACGGGTATACGGACTGCACCAGACCTTTTCCAAAGCTCGTCTGTCCAACGATCAAGCCTCGGTCGTGATCCTGAATCGCGCCCGCAACAATTTCGGAGGCGCTTGCGCTCTGCGCGTTAATCAAAAGCACGAGCGGAAAATGGTTTTCCGCATTCAGCTTTTGAGACGCGGACGGTTTGTTCGATCGTTTCGTGCGCCGGCGTGTTTCATCGAGCTTTCGTAGAGCGTCGCGCAGTTCCGCGCCGGTGGTTTCGGCGAAGCTGTCGAGCTTGATGTAGCCGACTCGCTGACGAAGCATGAACGCATTACTGATGGTAAATTTCGCAATCTCGTCGCGAATGACAGCCATCTCAATCGCTTCTTCAGTGCCCGGGCGCACCACGCGGATCTTGACAGAAGTGCCGCGGGGGCCCTTCAGCTTGGAGACGACTTCGTTCAAATCCATTCCCTGTGTGGGTTCGCCGTTAACGTGACTAATCACATCGCCAACACGGAGACCCACCTTTTCGGCCGGCGATCCAAGGAATGGCGGAGAGACGACCGTCACTTTTCCAAATCGAGTCGTAACCGTTATGCCCAGGCCGTAATATTTGCCGCGCTGGTCTTCCCGCAGCGAGGAGAAAGCTTTCGGATCAAAAAATTTAGAGTGCGGATCGAGTGTCCGAAGCATACCGTCAATTGCTCCGTACACGGCCTTGTCGGAATCCACCTCGGTAGCGTAGTTCTCTTCAACTAGTCCCAACAAGTTGGAGAAGAGCTTCAGGGAGTTATCAACGTCTTCCTCCCCCTTGGTCGTGGCCCGAACCTGGCCGCCGAACAATCCGCCAAGCACTGTCGAGACCATCAGGACCAGGACCAGGCAAAAAATCGCTCTCGACGGTCGTAGTTTCATGAGTCATCTCCCTTTCATTCGAAGAAGTCGAAGCATTATAACAGAAGGCCTAATGGGTTTTCGGGAATTCTGGCCTTCCCTACTGTTTCAGACGTCCAGAAACGCTTCACATCGCTTGAGAAAGTGAAGCCGGGCTTTTCCGAGTGGTGCTATGATTAACCATCTCGTAGCCGGGCTCTCGACAAACAAAGGGCGCGGGCCCTGCGGCTACGTGGGAGGATCGATGAGTCAGCTAGAAATCTCTCGGCAAAGGCCTGAGAGAATTCAAGCGTGCTACTGAAGACCTCAAGTCCAGTTGGGAAGACCATATGAAGGACGTCGAGGAGCCTTTCAAAGAAGTCACAAAGGACATCCACAGAGATCTCGAAGAAACGGCCCGCGACATTAATGCGAGCCTCGACGCTACTCATAACTCCACGCCGGAATCTTCGCAACAATCCACGCAACCTGCTGAGACGGCTCCGAAAGAAAAAGTGTAATGGCCGTCGATACAGATCCGCAAAAAGAAGGCCAGGAAGATCAGGAAGAACTACATGGTCAGATGTCGTTCCTCGACCACCTTGAGGAACTGCGCAAGCGCATCATCAATAGTCTGATCGCTGTTGGTGTCGCGCTACTCGTGTGCTGGGCGTTTGCAGACCCTCTGTTCAGGATTATTTCGAGACCCATCGTTGCTGCAGGCGTGCAGCTCAACATGTCGAAACCCACTGAGGGTTTCAACCTCGAGCTGAAGCTCGCTTTCCTTGCCGCTGTTTTCCTCGCGTCGCCCTTCATCCTGGCGCAGGTTTGGCTTTTTATCGCACCCGGTCTCTATAAACACGAACGCCGCTATGCGCTTCCGTTCATCTTTTCCTCCTCAATACTGTTCATCGCGGGTGGCTTGTTTGCGTATTGGGTTGCGTTTCCGTTTGCCCTCCAGTTCTTGATTGAGTGGGGCCGCAACATGGGTTTAACGATGATCATCAGCGCCACCGAGTATTTCGACCTCTTCATCATGGTCGAGCTTGGACTCGCGGTGATCTTCGAAATACCTGCCGTCATCTTTGTCCTGTCCCGAATGGGGCTCGTCAGCGGCAGTTTCCTATTACGGAACACGCGATACGCTATCTTGATCGCCGCTATCGTTGCGGCTGTGATTACACCGACCACGGACATCCCAAACATGATGATGATGGCACTTCCCATGATCCTCTTGTACCTGTTGGGCGTGGTTGTCGCCTTTGTGTTCGGTAAAAAGCGGAAGAAGGACACGGACGAGTGATGCGCCTGTTGTGGGGCCTTCTGGCGTCTTTACTTCGCCTGGCTGACTCGTCGATCGATTTCCGGCAAGCTGAAATAGACGACATCGCCGACGGTCTTCAAGCTGCGGCCACTCGTTTTATCGAGCGTATCGGCGGCTGTGTGCCAGTATGGATAATCGAAATCGATAAGATCGACCGCTGGAATTCCGGCCCTTAAATACGGCACATGGTCGTCGGAGATTTCTTGGTCATCGTTGGGAAATTCCTTTGTGTAGCCAAGAGATTGAGACGTATTCCAGAGAATGTTCTTTAGCCAGGTTGTCGATTGCGTCTCTTTTTTGATATTGAGGTCCTTGTCCCCGATCATATCGACAAGAATCAGCGCCTTCAGATCCCGTAAAACACCGCCACGATATCGGCGATCGACATCGTAACGGCTGCCGTAAACACTATCCTGGTCTGTCCACTCGAGGACCGCCTCCTCGCCATCGAAGAAGACGAATTCGAGCGTGTTTTCGAGTCTCAAACTCGCCGTGCTTCGCGCCATTTCCAAGAGCCACGCCGCACTGGAGCCGCCATCGTTGGCGCCAACGAAACTGAAATCGAAGATCTTGGTGTCGTAGTGACCGGTCAGCGCAATGAGCGCCGGCTTTGAGCCACGACGAACTGCACGGATATTGACCATCTTCCGAAGCCCTCGAGGCGTGTGAGCTTCAAATTCGTCGAGCTGAGGCTTCAGACCGGCCTTTTCCAGTTCCGCAACAATATAGCTGCGCGCTTTGGCAATCGCTTCACTAGCTGCAGGCCGTGGACCAAGACCTACCAACGTGCGGAGGTCGTCCGCCGCTCTCTGTTCACTAAAGGGTGAATTCCTCGTGGGCACCCCACCTCGCTGAACACCGTAAACGACCGCGGCGACTAAGAATCCGGTGAGCGCAAGAATCCACCACGTGTAGGTCGGCTTGCTACCTGGCTGTTTCATGATGCGTCAAATTCTCGCATACCTTGGCCACGGTGCTATGCTGAATTTGGAAGCTTTTTGGAGGTTAGAAATGGGACACTTTTCAAAAAGACAAATGGCTGGTTTTTTTGTGACTGGTGCGGCGGTGGGCGCGGCTGTCGCACTCCTATACGCACCCAAATCGGGCGCGCAGACCCGCAAAGACATTCGGAAGTTTTCAAAGAGGACGGTCGATCAAATCGATGACCTGCAAAGCGACCTTCGCGAGCAAATCAGCGACGGCTACGAGCAAGTGATGGTAATGATCGATAACGTGAAGGAATACGTTGAGGACGGCAAGAACAGGCTGCAGAAACTAATCCGAACAGCCTAGTAGCTGAACAACCCGCGTCCCCATGGATGGCCCGCCGGCCCCTCAGCGCCTCTGCTGAGTCAGTGGACGGTAAGGGGTTCGAACCCTCGGCCTCGGCGTTGCGAACGCCGCGCTCTCCCAACTGAGCTAACCGCCCCGGTGGTCAGGACTGATTAGAGCATTTGGCTACAGCGGGTGTCAATTAGACCGCGGATTGCGCAGATTACGCTGACCTCGTGCACTGTAACGGTAGATCCGGTAGTACCGAATTTGAAGACGCAGGCATAAAGCCTGCGGCTACGAGTCCGCTGCAGTGGGCTCGTAGTCGCGGGCTTTATGCCCGCGCCGTACGCTAATCGAATCTACCGGTACGTGCACTAGCTACTTTTCGTCGCAAAATAGGCTTTTGGATCGGCCCACCAGCGGATTCGGGACCCGCTGGTTCGGTCGATTCGCGTTTTTTCGAACTTTTTCAAACTTCCACCGCCTGAGGGGCCAAAATTCTTCCGATATTGATCAGATTGTCGGCAATCACGCCCAATCCAACCCATCGTTTCATGCCGTCATCGCCGCGATATCGACAACGATTCAGCCCATGCCGTCGTTTCAGAACACTGATTCGCCCTTCTGAGCCGGTCCGCCACGCTTGCGCCTGTCGGAACCACCGCTTCTTTTGTGAGAGTCGCCGTTCGGCACTTTTGGTCGATCGGTTCGGAATGGCCACACGTTTGACGCCCATTTTGTGCGCAGCTTTTTCATTCGCCTCGGAATAGAAACCCGCATCGGTGGCGAGGGTGTGGGGCGCATGCCCGAATTGTTGTTGGTGAACTTCGACGGATTTCACCAACAGAGTCGAATCGGCGGGACGCTCTGCACAGACTTCATAATGGGTGATGATCTGATTTTCCGCTTCCTGAATCTTGATCAGTCTGCCGAACTCGGTCGGCTTCGCCGATTTCCCTTTCCGGATGATTTGGGTTGCCGTCTCAAACAGGCTGACGATTTTCTGCAACGCGTGCAGATCGTTATGGAACACCCGAGCCTTGGTCTGACGCATCACTTGCTGGACGAGTGGAATCATTCTCTCCAACTCTGCCTGTAGTGCCTTCAGCCGCAACTGATCGATACGCTTTCTGGATTTCTTGACGCCGCTCTTGACTTCATCGGCGATCCGCTTGGCCTGGGTCACAACTTGTCCGGTCGCATTCAACAGTCGCTTGTAGCTGGCCTGCAGTTTCTCCTTAGTTTGTTTCTGCCCCTTCGCCCGGGTAATGCGTGCGATCTCCATTACCCGCCGGCCGACGCTTCTCATCCGGTCGCGCACTCGCTCACCCGCCTTGCCGCCAAACTCCACGATCCGCTTCATCGTCCGTGTGAGCACTCGCACGCCATCGCCCAGGAGACTGCTGTCCGTGGGATAGTGGATGTTGGTTTCCGTCACCGTCGTATCGACTCGCATCTTTCGACCTTCCACGGCTTTCTTTTCGCGTGCGATTCCGACGATTCGGGACTGTACCTTCTGAAACACTTCGGGTCCCAGAGCCAATTCGATCCGCGCCAGTGTCTTGGCATCCGGAACTTTTTCGGCCCCGACGCGCGTGAAGACCCGATAGACCAGATTCGCGCGGACTTCGCGTTCCAGGGTGTCAAAGCTCCAATTCCGCATGTGCTTCAAGGCAAGCATTCGCAGAGCAACTTCCGCCGGAGTCCCCTTCCGGCCTCGCGTGGCGCTCTTTGGCCGACGCCGACGCAGCGCCTCATACACCGGCTCGATCAACTCCTCGTCATCCAAAATCTCGTCAGCGATCTTCATCCACGGCTCCCAGCAATCATCAATGCTGTCGTGGATGAATCCTTCGCCGAGCTGGCGTTGGTAGTACTTCCTCTCAATCACCCGGCAACTCCTGATGTGACGGTCTTTGCGTCATCAGAAGCTTTGTACTATCCAAACACGCCAGGTTAGGTCCACCGCACGGGAAAATTCATCGTTCATGCAGTAAATTCCAAAGGCCGCTCACGCCCGTCCAGCATTTCAGCCGCTATTTTGCGACGAAAAGTAGCTAGAGTCCGCGACGACGAGTGGGCCGGAACGTTGGCTTAGGTCACAGTCGGAGGCTTAGCCGCGTTTCATTTCACTTCAGCCGCTCAATCTGTGCGCCGATCGACCGCAGTTTCTCTTCGATTTTTTCGTAACCCCGGTCGAGGTGGTAAACGCGGTCGATCACGGTGACGCCATCCGCAATGAGCGCCGCAAGGATCAGGGACGCACTGGCCCGGAGGTCGGAGGCAATGACATTGGCTCCGGTGAGGCGGCCTTTGCCGCTCACGATTGCGCGCGAGCCATCGATTCGGATGTTCGCCCCCATGCGCATCAGTTCGCTGGCGTGCATGAAGCGATTCTCGAAAATGTTTTCAGTGATAAAGGATATTCCGTTCGCCTGCGTCATCAACGCCATGTATTGCGCTTGCATATCGGTGGCGAACGCCGGGTACTCTTTTGTCACCACATCCGTGGCCTTCAATGCTCCATTCCCGCGGACTGCCATGCCCTCTGGACCGGTTTCAATGTTCACGCCGGCTTCCCGGAGTTTCTCAATCACGCTCGTCAGATGATTCGGATTCGAATTCAGGACCTCGATGTCGCCATTCGTGATGGCCCCCGCCACCAGGAATGTTCCTGCCTCAATCCGGTCGGGAATTACGCGATGCATGGTTCCTTTCAGCTCATGTACACCTTCGATTTTGATAGTTGGTGTACCGGCGCCATCAATCTTTGCGCCCATCCTGTTGAGCATCTCCGCCAAGTCGACCACTTCCGGCTCGCGAGCCGCATTCTGAAGAATGGTTTGCCCGTGTGCGAGCGAGGCGGCCATCATCAGATTCTCCGTCCCGGTAACGGTGATCTTGCCTTGGATGTGCAGGTTAATGGGCCGGGCACCGATGGCACATCCGCCGGGCAGAGACACTCGCGCGTGGCCGGTGCGCGCCAGGAGCGGGCCAAGGACGAGAACCGAGGCACGCATCGTTTTGACCAGATCGTAAGGTGCTTCGTGGGAAAGGATCTTCTCGGCGCGAAGGCGCGCGGAGTGGTCGGGCTCGAATTCGACTATAACGCCAAGCTCGCGCAGCAACCGGCGCGTGGTGAAGATGTCGTTTACCAGCGGGACGTTTTCAAGGGTGACCTCGCCGGCAGTCAGCAGCGAGGCGGCCATCGCTGGCAACGCTGAGTTTTTTGCGCCGCTTATCTTGACGCGGCCTTTGAGGCGAGTGCCTCCTGTAATTCTCAGTTTGTCCATATTTCCTTCAAGCGGATTGGCCGGTCTTCCGGTCAAAAACCAGTTTCCCGGCCACGAATGTCTTCATGACCCGGAATTGCCCGTCCAGAATCGCAATGTCCGCATCTGCGCCGGGCTCGAGCACGCCTTTCCTTTCGAGTTTAAGCGCCTTGCTAGGATTAAGCGTCAGCCCGAGAATGGCATCCTCAATCGACCAGTCTGTCCAATTGACAAAGTTCCTCAGCGCAACATCCTGAGTGAGCGTGCTTCCGGCAAGCCGGCCTTCAGCATTACGACAAACGCCGTCGACGACATTCACCGCATCCGGCCCTAAGACGTAGCGGCCGTCGGGCATATCTGTCGCGCTAATAGCATCAGTGACCAGCAAGACGCGATCCTTTCCTTTCACGCGCGCAAACAGGCGTACGACTGCGGGATCGACGTGAGCGCCATCCGTAATGATCTCCGCAAAAATCCGGTCGCTCAAAAGCACCTCTCCGACAATGCCGGGATCTCGATGAGAGAATCCGCGCATTGCGTTGAACGTATGGACCGCGTAGCAAACGCCGCGTCCGGCGCCTCTACTGGCCTGGTCGAACGTTGCATTCGAGTGCCCCATGGCCGCGACGATGCCAGAGTCGTTGGCCACATGTATTACGGAGTCGATTCCTTCCAACTCCGGAGCGATCGTTACCAGCCGCACCGAATCTCCCGAAACGCGGATCCACTGCGCGAAAAGCTCGGCGTTCGGCGCCAGAACACTCCCGGCTTTGTGCGTTCCACGCTTGTAAGCGCTGATAAATGGTCCCTCCAGATGAATCCCAAGCGGCCGGGCGCCATCGAAATTCTTCGACATGAGACCACCGAGCTTCTCAAGCGCGCTGGTCAGAACATCCGGTGGAGCGGACACGGTCGTGGGCAGAAATGCCGTCGTACCGTGCCGTGCCAGAATCCGGCTGACCACATTCAGAGACTCATAAGTTCCATCCATTACATCCGCGCCGCCGCAGCCGTGGATGTGAGGATCGATGAATCCCGGCGTAACGACTAAGTTCGAAGCGTCCACCCGCTCCGCACCCGTTGGAATGCGCACTGCTTCGGCCGTGCCCACTTCGGCAATGTGCGTTCCTTCAACGACCAGGCGGGCCGGAGATAGCGTTTTTGCGGGCGTGAGCAGCCTGCCCGCTTCGATTGCAACGATCCTACCTTTACTCACGGCCGATTCCCATATATCCGATGACTCTGCGAAGGTTTCCGTTCGCCTCAGCCAAACGCTTTTCGGCCTCCTTCCGACCACATCCCGTCGCACCCATCAGCACAGCTACCTTCAATTTCCCTCCGGATGCTTCCACCAGCCGAGCAGCCTCATCGGGTTTGACTCCGAGAATCTCTTCGAGCATTTGGATGCCACGCTGGCGCAGCTTGCTGTTGGTCATGCTGACATTGATCATCCAGTTGCTGTAGGTCATTCCTAGCCGGATCATCACGGCCGTGCTGATCATATTGAGGACGAGCTTCTGAGCAGTGCCTGCCTTCATTCTCGTAGAGCCGGTGATGACCTCCGGGCCCACAGCCGTACATACTGTAAGGTCGGCGGTTTTCGACATAGGAGTATTTTCCGCACAAACGACCGCAACCGTTTTTGCGCCTTTGTCCTTCGCAAATTCAAGACCGGCAAGCGTGTAAGGCGTACTACCGCTCGCGGCGACTCCAATAACGACGTCGTTCGTCGTGAGCTTCTTCGATTTCAAATCGGACGCAGCCTTCTCCCGATCGTCTTCGCCGCCTTCAATTGACCGTGTAAGGGCCTTCGCTCCACCAGCCATGACCGCCTGGACCCATTCCACAGGCGCACTGAAAGTTGGTGGACACTCCGCGGCATCAAGCGCTGCGATCCGTCCGCTTGTGCCGGCGCCGACATAAATAACACGTCCTCCCGTCCTTATGGCATTCACCGCCAGTTCCACAACCTTGGCGATATTCGGAATAGCGGCCGCCACAGCACCGGCGGCAAGCGCGTCTTCAGCGTTAATAATTTTCAGTACTCGTTCAATGGGAATGAGGTCGATGTCGACGGAGCGCGGATTACGCCTTTCGGTAGTCATTTTTCTGCGCCCGCGTCGCTCCTGGAAAGGCGTGCGCCTGAACGCCGTCCTCGAGGATCTTTTTGCAAATCTGCATGGCTTCTATATTCTATTGCCGAGCCATGAAGGAAGTCGATGTACAGATCCGGCGCGCCAAGGGCCTGGAAGACTATCAGGCAGTCGTCGAGCTCGAAAAACGAGTTTGGGGCTACACGGAGACGGATGACCTGGCCGCGGTACCGATATTGATGATTGCGAATCGGTTCGGCGGCTCGGTCCTCATTGCGCGGGATTCGTCGGGACGCTTCGTCGGGTTTTCCATGGCGAACCTCGGCTGGACCCGCCAGAAGAAACTATTCTGGTGGTCGCATATGACGGCTGTCCTCGAAGAGTATCGAAACAGGGACATTGGACTTCGCCTGAAGATGCGGCAACGGGAAGAGGCGCAGGCCGCAGGAATCGACGAAATCCAGTGGACCTTTGACCCGTTACAAGCGCTCAATGCCCATTTCAATATCCACAAACTTGGCGTAATTGTTCGTGAACACGAAGAGAACGTCTATGGATATTCCACGAGTCCTTTACACCATGGCCTGCCCACGGACCGGTTCATCGCAGAATGGCACCTGAATTCTGATCGCGTAAGAGAAAGATTGAGCGGCGCCAAACATCCCCTGATTCTTCGCGACTTCGATCGGATCCTCCGAATCAATACGCCGGATAGCGAACCAAACTTGCGGTCGGAAGAAAGTCCGTTGCTGCTCGAGATTCCTGCCAGCATCAGTAAACTCAAGCAGACGGACGCGGTGCAGGCGACAGACTGGCAGAATAAGATCCGCGCAGCCAGCCAGCATTATTTCAAGGCCGGTTACACGATCACGGATTTTATTTTGGTGGATCAGCCGCTGCCACAGGCTTTCTACGTCTTGGAAAAGGGAAATTCAGAAATTCGCGGACACGCGGGCTAAAGACGCGACTACATGCCAGCAGGAACGTTGTTTTCAAATGTAGTCGGGCTTTAGGCCGGTGTCCGAATTTCCTCTATTTGCTAAGCCGTACTTCCGCCGCATAGTAATCAAGGGTGACTTTGTAGTCTTCCAGAAAATCGAAACCCACAACGCCGGCGACTTCGGTCCCGATCATTTTGGAAATTTCTTTCAGGTCGATCGAAATGACCTGGGGGAACGCTTCGGTATTCTTTGCAGTCTTGAACGTGACGTTGGGAACTCGCAACACCACACCTTCAAGGCCGCCAACGCCGGCGATTCCCAAATCCACTTTCGCTCCCGGAGTCTTTTCATTCACGCCCAGGTTCGCCGCCATATTGTGCGAAATGACGGTGGCCACGGCCCCGGTATCGAGCCGGAAGAGCTTCACCGGCCGGATTTGGTGTTCGCTTTCGCGAAATCTCTAACTGGTTCGCGGGATAATTTACGGTGATAATGAAGTCTGCAAGAATCGCTGTACCGAGTATGCCGTCCGCAAGCTGGGTCACGAGCGGATCATTGAAGGTCCCCACGGGGACGTTTTTGATCTTCACATCGCCGAGACCAATTTCCTTCACGCTGTAAAGCTTCGTATCAATTTTTCCGCCGCCACCCACACCATGCATAATCGTCGTGGTCACGGGTTTCAGTCCGATTTGATCCGCAAGCTTCTCGCTGAGCACGGTCTGCGTGGCGCCGGTGTCGACGGCGAATTCGTACGGTCCCTGACCGTTGATCATCACGCTGCTAAAGATGAGATTGAGGGATTTGCGGAACCGGATGGGAGCGGGATTCTCCGGCGCCGACACCACAGCGACGTCCGTGCCGAGCGCTTTCAACATCTCAAGACCGGCTTTGGCTTCGGCAAGCCTGTCCGGATCGCTCGGATTCAACCGGACGTACTCTTCAAGCTGCTTCCGCTGTTCCGCGTAGTTTTTCTCCAACGCCCACGCCTCACTTCCATACAGCCGATACAGGGGCTCCTTCGGGTCGAGTTGGATGGCCCGCGTCATCTCCTGTACAGCCTGTTTCGCCCTGAGTTTGGCCATCGCGAGCTTCCCAAGGCCGAAGTGGGCCCGGGCGGCCCTGGCATCCATCCGCAAGGCTTCCGTGTACAGCGAGTTAGCTCTGTCAAAATTTCCCTTTCTGTATTCGATCTCACCCCGCTGGGCCACCGACTCGGCCGTCCTCGGCAGCCGGTCGAGAAGGACCTCGGCTTGCTGGAATTCGTCTCGTGATAGAAGATCAGTGACGGTATCGGGTTTGAGGGCCTGGAGGGAACCTCCCGGAAGCACTAAAAATGATGTTAAAGCCATGATAACGAGAGGGCTGCTTGACATGGTGTAGGTGCTCCTATACTATCAAACTTTTGTACTATGGTTGGTTAAAGGAACTGAGCATGTCGACACGGTTTCTAACGGCGGGCGAGTTGGCCGCCCTCGACAAATGGTACGTAATCGACGCGACGGGTCAGGTACTTGGACGAGTCGCAACGAGAGCAGCAACCATTCTAATTGGGAAGCATCGACCTCAGTATGCCCCTTTTCTGGTGAGTGGCAACCATGTCATTATTGTAAATGCGAAGAAGATCAAACTGACCGGGGAAAAACTGGATAAGAAGGTTTACAGGTGGCACACTCAATATCCAGGTGGATTGAGAGAGGTCACCGCACGGAAGGTGTTTGAATCGAAACCGGACAGATTGATCCGTGAAGCGGTTCTCGGAATGCTACCAAAGAACAAGCTTCGCAAGCGTCTGGTAAAGCGGTTAAAGGTTTATCTTGCGGATCAACATCCGCACGTAGCGCAGCAGCCGGAAACGTTGAAGCTGTAACTGGCAAGATTGTGCATGTCTCGGAGGTTAATTGAGTTTAGTTCAGCACTACGGCACGGGCCGAAGAAAGACCTCGACGGCTCGTGTGTTCCTTCGACCCGGAACGGGAAATGTTAGGGTCAACAACCGAACTTTGGAGCAGTATTTCTTCGATGAAGCCCACCAGATGATTGTCAAGCAACCGCTGCAAGCTTCGGATACTCTAAACAAATTCGATGTGGTTGTGAACGTCGAGGGTGGTGGAAAGCATGGACAGGCTGGCGCCGTTCAGCACGGCATCGCCCGGGCTCTCGTTGGTTTCAGCGCCGACCTGCGGCAGATTCTGAAGAAGGCCGGGTTTCTGACCAGAGATCCGCGCGCGAAGGAACGCAAGAAATACGGACAACCGGGAGCGCGAAAACGCTTCCAGTTCTCGAAGCGGTAAGTGTTTGATGGTCGCCTTCAGGAATCGCCTCCCTGCGGGCGACTTTTAGTTTGAGAAATAACTGAGGTTACTTATGTTTGAAATTTTGAAACGGAGGTTTGTTTGGCGTCTATTACAATGAAGGAACTTTTGGAGGCTGGCGTCCATTTTGGACACCAGACCAAGCGCTGGAACCCGAAGATGAAGCAGTACATTTTCGGTGAACGCAACGGAATCTATATCATCGATCTCCAGAAGACACTCCGGTTGTTCAAAGAAGCTACACAGTTCGTTACTGACCTCGCATCCCAAGGAAAAACGATTCTCTTTGTTGGAACCAAACGCCAGGCTCAGGACGCTATCGCTGAGGAGGCGTTGCGCTGCAGTATGTTTTTTGTCAATCAGCGCTGGCTGGGCGGACTACTCACGAATTTCGCAACGATCCAAAAATCCATCAAAAGACTAAAGGATCTGGACGCGATGGCGACGGATGGCCGCTATGAACTTCTGCCCAAGAAGGAAGTCACCCGGCTGGAACGGGAACGCAAGGCTTTGGAAAAGAACCTCTCCGGCATTAAGACCATGCCGGGGTTACCGGATGCGATTTTCATCATCGATTCCAAGAACGAAGAAATCGCCGTCGCTGAAGCGCGCCGGCTGGGAATCCCCGTGATCGCGATCGTGGATACAAACTGTGATCCGGATGTGATCGACTATGTGATTCCTGGCAACGATGATGCGCTGCGCGCAATCCGTCTCTTCGCGTCGAAAATTTCCGAGTCTGTCATCGAAGGCCAGGCCGTCAACAAGGAAGCTGCAAGCGCGCCGAAGCCTCAAAAAGGGGAATCCGAAGCGCAGGGTGATGACATTGTCTCTCCATTCGAACGCACTCGGGCGAAGAGAATGGAGACCGTGGCCGGCGAGGAAGAAGCGGTCGAGACGCCGAACGAAGCCGCATTGATGTAAAGAAAGAGCCGCGGATTTCACGGACTACCCGGATTCAATCTGCGTGATCTGTGCAATCAGCGGCTATTTTTATGCTTGAAAGGAATCCAGTCGAAATGGAAATTAGCTCAAAGCAAGTCAAAGAACTCCGGGAGAAAACCGGTGCAGGAATGTTGGACTGCAAGAGTGCGCTCGTCGAAGCGAAGGGCGACATGGAGCAGGCCATCGTGATCCTGCGAAAGAAGGGATTGGCCTCCGCTCAGAAGAAGGCCGCCCGTATTGCAGCGGAAGGAATGATCGGACATTACATTCACCAAGGCGGGAAATTAGGCGTTCTGGTCGAAGTGAACTGCGAGACGGATTTCGCGGCGCGAAGCGCGGATTTCCAGGCGCTGGTGAAAGATATTGGCATGCACATCGCGGCGCAAAACCCGCTCTACGTGCGGCGCGAAGAAGTGCCCGCTGAAGAGATCGAAAAGGAAAAAGAAATTTACAAAGAGCAGGCCCGAGGCTCTGGAAAGCCAGAACACATTATCGATAAAATCGCCGAAGGCAAGCTCGAATCGTACTATCAGATGGTCTGCCTGTACGATCAGGCGTTTGTAAAGGATCCCTCTCAGACTGTCGGGCAGCTGATTACCCATCTCATCAGCAAGATTGGAGAGAATGTCCGCGTGCGTCGCTTCGCGCGTTTCAAAACTGGCGAGGGCCTGGAAAAGCGCTCTACGGATCTTGCCGGTGATGTTCGAGACGCTTTAGGTGAATAAATGGCAGAGCCAGCCACAACATCTACTCTAAAGTACGAGCGCGTTCTGCTGAAGCTCAGCGGCGAAGCCCTCATGGGTGATCACGGCTTCGGCATCGAACCTCACGTCGTGCAGCGGATTGCGGCCGAAATCAAAGACGTCCACAGTTTGGGCGTTCAGATGGCGATCGTCATCGGCGGCGGCAACATTTTTCGCGGTCTCGCTGCAAGCGCACAGGGTTTCGACCGCGTGTCCGCCGACCACATGGGCATGCTTGCCACCATCATCAACGCGCTGGCGCTCCAGGACGCGCTCGAGAAGATGGATGTCTATACCCGTGTCCAATCGGCGATCGAGATGCGGCAAGTCGCCGAGATGTTTATCCGGCGGCGCGCCATCCGGCATCTCGAGAAGGGAAGGGTGGTGATATTCGCAGCGGGAACCGGAAATCCCTATTTCTCCACAGACACGACCGCTGCGCTGCGCGCGATGGAAATCAAAGCCGAAGTTATTCTCAAGGCCACGAAAGTGGATGGGATTTACGATGCGGATCCGGTCAAAGTAAAGGATGCCAAATTCTATTCCGAGATTTCTTATATCGACGTCCTGACTCAGGGACTGGGCGTGATGGATAGCACCGCGATCTCGCTCTGCAAGGACAATCGAGTGCCAATTATCGTTTTCAACATCAAATCCAAAGGGAACATCAAGCGGGTTATCCAGGGAGAAAAGATCGGCTCATTGGTATATTGAAGCGGCGTGGGGGAACCGGCCAACACCTATCCGAGAGGCCGGCGAAGCTGGTGTACCCACTACAGCTGGCCCGTGGGCCCGACGTAATTAAGATGAGGCCGCATGACTACCAAAGATGAAATTGCGCAAATCCGAAAGCGAATGGAAAAAGCAATTGATGACATCCGCAAAGAGCTGGGATCGATCCGAACCGGCCGGGCTTCAATTTCAATACTCGACAATGTTCAGGTTGACTACTACAGTGTACCCACACCCATCAATCAGGTCGCGCAGCTCGCGACACCCGATCCGACGTTGGTTACTGTCCAGCCCTACGACGTCTCTCTGGTCGGTCCCATCGAGAAAGCCATTCGGGCATCGGACCTGGGATTAAATCCGTCCAACGACGGCCGTCTCATTCGTATTCCAATTCCTCCTCTGACCGAAGAGCGCCGGAAACAACTCGCCAAGCACGTCCATAAAGTTCTCGAAGAACATCGCACCGCTGTTCGCAATATCCGCCGCGACGGCAACGACCACTTGAAAAAACTGCTCAAAGATAAACAGATCTCCGAGGACGATGAGAAACAAGGTCTCGCCGAAATTCAAAAACTGACTGACGACCACATCCACAAGCTCGAAGAAGTCGCGAAGAAAAAGGAACAAGAGATCCTAACGGTATAGCTGGCCACTGACATTAGACTGGGTTCGCTTCCGATGGCATTGCCGCCGCACACGCATCTCGGACCGTTAGGAAAATTCTCTCGGCAACGGGAGCGGTTTAGCTTTAGCTCTTCCAGCGCTTGTCCGGGAAATTCCGATCCTGCACCGCCAGACGCATATTGGGATCTGCGTTGACGTCGATTTCGGCGGTTTCCCCGCGCATCAATTTTGCCGTTCCCGCGGCGGCAATCATGGCAGCGTTGTCGGTGGTGAGGATCGGCTTTGGGTAATAGAACTTCACGCCGGCTTCGGCCGTGCGTTCGGAAAAGACCTCGCGCAGGCGGCTATTGGCCGCCACACCGCCGGATAACATGACGGAGCGAGGCCGCAACAGACTGATCGCCTTGGATGTTGTGGACCACAGCATACTCACAACGGCCTCCTGGAATCCGGCGAGCAGATTGAGGCGCAGAGGATCTTGTTTCAATTGCTCGTTTTCTTTCACCATTCTCAGGACGGCTGTTTTAATACCGCTGAAACTAAAATC
>QHXC01000337.1 GCA_003222815.1 Acidobacteriota bacterium
AGACCCGCCATGTTTTCTATCGCCCTCTCGATACGAGTTGATGGCCGGAGGCCGGAAAATTGTGGGCAGCGCCCAGCGCCGGGTGCGCCGGAGCTTCCTGCAACACGGCTCGATGCCGATAACCTGCAATCGCGAGGTTCTGGCGCGCGCGACGCGGTTGACGGACGGGTCCTCTCTTGAGCAGGAGATGGCGGGTGTTGCGGAATTCCTTCCGGAAAGACCTACATTGCAACAACTTACGGGGGCATTCATTCGGAGCTTCCAGGAGTATTTCTCCGTCGAGTTCCAGGTTCGTGATTCGGGTTCGTAATTCGGACTAGACCGCATCTCGACACCGATGCTATAAAAAGGCCGTTATGACCACGAAAGAGGATACTCGCCAGCTCGATGAAAGGCGGCGGGATATTCTCAAACGGATCATCCGGTCGTATATTTCGTCCGGCGAGCCGGTGGGATCAAGGACACTTGCGAAGTTCATTGACTGGAGGCTCAGTCCAGCGACCATCCGGAATATCATGGCGGATTTGGAAGAGGCGGGGTACCTCACCCAGCCACATCCGTCTGCCGGCCGGATTCCTTCGGAGAAGGGATATCGGTTCTACGTCGACCACCTCGCCGACTCGGGTAAGGTTAGCAAGTCCGATGAGCGGTACATCAGCCGGATGCTCGCCGAAAGCAGTACCCCCGAAGACGTCATGTTATGCGCCTCCTACCTCCTTTCCACGATTTCGAAAAACGTCGGCATCGTTATCGCGCCACCGATGGCTTCCACCATCCTGAAGCACATCGAATTTCTGGATCTTGGTGACGGTAAGCTCCTGGTGATCTTGGTCTCCACATCGGGTTCGCTCCAACGCAAACTGATTCGCGTCACCGACCGCTACACGCGGGAAGAGCTCGACAGGGCCGGAAAGTATCTCGTCCAAAAGTTTGCCGGCAAGACGTTGACCCAGATCCGGAACGATCTGCTGCGAATGATGCAGGCCGAACGGATGCTCTTTGACCGCATGCTGTCGCTGCTGCGGACATGGGGCGAGACACTCGAAACAGAGGCGGATCTCGAAGGAATCTATCTGCAAGGTACATCGAATATTCTCAGCCAGCCGGAATTTGCGGACGTTGCACGCATGCGGACGCTGTTTCAGATGTTCGAAGAAAAGAGCCGTCTGGTAAGGATTCTGAATGAATGCATTTCGTTCAACCCGCCTGAAGGCGTCAGGATCACGATCGGCTCGGAATCCGGCGTTCCGAACATGCGCGACTTCACTTTGATCACTTCTTCCTATGCGTCCAACGACCGTACAACTGGATTCCTCGGAATTATCGGCCCGACGCGTATGGAGTATGAACGTGGGATTTCTCTTGTCGGTTATCTCGGCCGAATCGTCGGCGAGATGATCAACGCCTGACAAACCCAGAAAACCTCTTATAATTGTTGGTATGGGAGATAACGAAAGTTACGAAGGATTGCTCCCGGACGATGGGGAGGGCAAAGTCGCCGCAGACCAGACAGTTCCGGACGTGCAGCAGGAAATCCAAACCCTGAAGCAGGAGCGAGATAGCCTTTACGATCGTCTGCTTCGTAAACAAGCGGAGTTCGAAAACTACAAGAAGCGGATGGACCGTGAGAAGGCGGAATTCGCACAGTTCGCTTCCTTTGATCTAATGCGTGAGTTGCTGAATGCCCTCGACTCGGTTGAGCTCGCGCTGCGAAACGCCGCGTTAGAAGGCAAAGGCAGCGAAGATATGCGGTGCGGCTTTGAGTTGAGTCACAAGCAGCTTCAGGATACGCTGGCCCGCTTTGGTTTGAAGCCGGTTGAGGCAAAGGGGAAAAAGTTCGATCCCAATTTCCATCAAGCTGTTTCGACGCAAGCCACGAATGAAGTTGAAGAAAACACTGTCATCGAAGAATTGCGGAAGGGATACGTGCTCCATGGCCGCCTCCTGCGGCCGGCGATGGTGAGCGTCGCGGTGAAAGCCTAATTTGCGGGACGGAGCCCCAATTCCGAACTTCAGGAATTCCGGTCTCCGCCTCCAAGTACACCGAATTACCCACAAGAGGGACAAAAATTGAGCGGAAAACGGGATTACTACGAGGTGCTTGGCATTTCGCGAGATGCGTCGGACCAGGAAATCAAAAGTGCCTATCGGAAGCTTGCACTTCAATACCATCCCGATCGCAATCCAGGAAATAAAGAGGCCGAAGAAAAATTTAAGGAGGCCGCCGAGGCATACTCGGTTCTAAGCGATGGGCAGAAGCGTGGGCAGTATGACCGTTTCGGCCATGCGGGTGTCGGAACGGCGGCCGGAAGCGGATTCGATCCAAGCGTATTTGCGGACTTCAGCGATATTCTCGGCGACATCTTCGGTTTTGGCGATTTCTTTGGCGGGGGGACGCGCCGGGGCGGCCGCGTTCAGCGGGGCGCCGATCTCCGATACGATCTCGAATTGAGCTTCGAAGAGGCCGCGTTCGGAACAACGACCAGGATCAAAGTTCCGCGACATGAAACCTGTTCCGAGTGCAGCGGAGGCGGAGCGCAGAAGGGGTCGGGCCCAATCACATGCACGACGTGCAATGGCTACGGTCAGGTGCGCTTCCAACAGGGATTCTTTAGCATCACGCGCACTTGCAACCACTGTCACGGCACGGGACAGATCATCAAGAATCGTTGCACTCTCTGCCACGGCGAGGGACGTATGGTTCGCGAAAAGACGATCGAGCTGAAGATTCCCGCCGGCGTTGACAATGGTTCCAAGCTTCGAATCTCTGGTGAAGGTGATGCCGGGGAGAAAGCCGGTCCTCCGGGCGATCTGTATGTGGTCCTGAACGTTCAAGATCACGAGTTTTTCGAGCGCCGCGAGCACGATCTTTACTGCCACATCCCGATCTCTTTCACTCAGGCCGCTCTGGGGGCACAAATCTCAGTTCCGACGATCGAGCGAGAAGAGGAAAAGCTGTCGATTCCTGCCGGTGCACAAACCGGATCGACGTTTCGCATCAAGGGCCGCGGAATCTCTAAACGCGGAGGCTCCGCCCGAGGAGATCTCTACGTGACCGTTGACGTCGTCGTTCCAACAAAACTAACCCGGGAACAAAAGGACCTGTTGACGAAACTCGCCGCGACGATCGAGACTGAAAATAAGCCAATACAGAAGAAGATTCTGGAGAGAGTCCGAGAAATCTTCAGTTAGATTGGGAATTTCGAATTGCGTATTTCGAATTGGAACCAATAAAATTCGCAATTCGCAATGCGAATCGTCACTTATGTCTTGGCACCAACTCACTCTCGACGTTCCGGACGATCTGAAGGACGCCATTGTCGGCGAGTTGTCCGGCGAGGGCGTGGCCGGAGTGTGGGAGACCCACGCACCGTTGCCTGGCATGACGCGGCTGGTCTTCTACTTTGGGCCGCGATCGGATCTGGAAAGAATCGAAAATGAGATCCGCACTGTATTCGATCGCTCTGGCCGCCGGAATCCTGTGGTTTCACGAAGCGTTGTCGAGGAGTGCGACTGGACTGAAGAGTGGAAGAAGTCGTATACGAGCTTCCCGATTGGAGATGACTTCTTTGTCGTCCCAAGTTGGGAAGAGTGCCATTGTCCTTACGATCGGTTGCCTATCCGGATCGACCCTGGGCAAGCCTTCGGCACCGGGACGCATGAGACGACCCAGCTCACCATCGAAGCACTCGAACGATGGGTTGAAGGGCACCACATCGTGCTGGATTTAGGCACCGGTTCCGGAATTCTCGCAATCGCATCACGGCTTCTGGGCGCGAAGGAAGTATACGCATGCGATATTGATCCTGTTGCAGTTCAGGTGGCCCGCGCGAACATCGAGCGAAATGCTGAGAATCAAGTCTGGACTTTCTCCGGATCGATCGATGCGGTAAAGAGTCATTCCGTTCGCCTGCTCCTGTGCAATCTCACAGCGGACCTCATCATTCGTCTATTTCCCGAATTGGATCGTGTTCTTCAGCCACGGGGGATTGCCATCTTGTCGGGAGTCCTTCACGAGCAAGGCGAAGAGCTCCGCGAGGTGATTACACGATTCGGTTTCGCCATCCATGAGGAAATTACGCGGGGCGAGTGGCTGGCCGTAATCGCCGAAAAGCATGTCGCTTAGGTCGGTCTACGTTTCCGAGCCCTCCTTCGACAACGATCGAATACGGATCCAGGGTGAAGAGCACCGCCATCTTGTCGTCGTACGCGCCGAAAAAGATGAGCTGATCGAAATTTTCGACGGAAAAGGAAACGTGTGGACAGCCAGCGTCGAGTCCGTCGGTAAACGTGAAACCGTCGCGGCAATGAAGGAATCGCGGCAGGTGACACGCGATTCTATCGAGGTGATCCTGGCTTTAGCCCTGATCCGGATTCCGGCGTTCGAACTGGCGCTCGAAAAGGTTGTGGAGGTTGGAGTCACTCGAATCGTGCCCTTTGCGGCAGCCCGCTCCAATGCAGATCTCAGCAGGCGGCATGATCGATGGGTTCGCATCGTCATCGAAGCCGCGAAGCAATCGAAACGGTATTATTTGCCAACCCTCGACGCGCCGAATACGTTCAAGAAGGTTCTTTCCATTCCTGCCGCCACAAAGATTATGTTTGCCGAACGCGCCGGCGGTTCGCTAAAGTCGGCTCTCGCAGGCTCGCCAGTGCTCTATCTGGTCGGACCTGAAGGTGGCTGGACCGATCAAGAAATGACTGCGGCGCGCGAACTTGGATTTCATACGGTCTCATTTGGAGCGGCTATTCTGAAAGCGGAAACTGCAGCGATCGTTGGTGGCTCCCTCATTCGATATGAACTGGGAGAATAGCCACAGAGGGATTTCGGATTTGGGGAGCACGCGTCCACGGAAGGTTTTCCCGAATCCGAAATCCGCAATCCACAGTCCGAAATCCTTTTTATGGCTTTTCTACCTTGTGTGGTTGTGTCCCACGTGGGCACTTGCCCAACAACGCCCGCTTATGACCGAAGATCCCCGCCTCATTGCAACCGGCTCGTTCATCACCGAAGCCGGCTTTGGATATTTCCGCCGCGCGCGCTTTCCGGTTTCACGACTCGGCGGGGACCAGTTTTCTGTCCTCGTCAACGGCCTGAACTTCGGGTTAGGGCCACGGGCCGAGTTCCAGATCAATGGGGTGGTCCAGAATTTCCTCCGGGTCCACGAAAACGGCAGCGGATGGCGCAACGACTGGGGAGACATATCACTTTCAACAAAAATCAAGGTCGTCGATGAAACACCGGTTCTCCCGGTCGTCAGCTTCCGGCCGACCGTTGTGCTGCCAAACACAGACGACGCGAGAGGTATCGGCAGTAACTCGATGCAGTTCTTCGGGAATATTTTGGCAGGGAAAAATATAGGGCCGTCGTTTCTCTATGGCAACATCGGTCTTGGAATCTTAACCGACACCGTGAGTGTCAGAGCCCAGCAAGACGTTCTGGCGTATGGCATTGCCGCGGTGCTTCCCATAAGTTCGCGCATCAGTCTACTTTCAGAGTGGAGTGGCCTGGATAACCCTCGGGAGCACCCCACTCCCGGGGGCGAGGACCGAAGCCAGGTTCGCCTCGGCGTGCAAGTAAGAGCCAGCGGAGTTCGTTGGGACGTTGGGGCAACTGCCGGCCTGACTCGTCTCGATCCCCGAACCGGTGTGGTTTTTGGGCTGACCAAGGAATTCCGGCTATGGAAATGACGCCGGGAATCAGCTAAACTAACTTTTCATTTTTGTAAAGGGACCTCACCTCATAATACACGTATGACAACAGAGCCTGAAGTTGAACAAGTCTCGACAAGCGAGACCGAGAGCCGAGTACTGTCAAACCTGGTTGGCGAAATTCGGGGCTGGGCCCGCGACGTATTTTTCGCAATCGGCACCGCCATCATGATCGTTGTCTTCCTATACCAGCCGGTGAAGGTCGAAGGGACTAGCATGCTGCCCGAACTGGTCGATCAGGAACGCATCTTCGTCAACAAATTTGTCTACCGGATTGAAAAAATTGCGCGGAAAGATATCGTCGTGTTCTGGTACCCGTTGGATCCGACCAAGTCTTACATCAAGCGCGTCATCGGCATGCCGGGTGATGTTGTTGAAGTTCGAAGAGGCGTCCTTTATGTGAACGACAAACCGCTCGACGAGCCCTATATTAACCTGGACTATGTCGATCATCGCACCTACCCGCCCGTTTATGTTGAGCCCGGCCACTACTATGTTCTCGGTGATCACCGGAACCAATCCAACGACAGCCGCATGTGGGGATTGGTGCCGGAGAAATACATCTACGGTAAAGCCGTTTTCAGATATTGGCCTGTAAGCAAGATGGGAACGCTGGATTGAAAACGCGGGCGACGTTGCTGCTTGAAGACGGACGTGTTTTTCGCGGCAACGGACACGGCTTTGAAGGCGAGGCCGTGGGCGAGGTTGTTTTCAACACTTCGATGACGGGTTACCAGGAAATCCTTACCGATCCGTCCTACGCCGGTCAGATTGTCACCATGACCTATCCTCTGATCGGTAACACCGGCATCAATCCCGAAGACGTCGAATCACGCAAACCTTTCCTGGAAGCGTTCGTTGTCCGGCGGCTTTCGCCACTGCCCAGCAATTGGCGGACAACTGAAACGCTCGACTGCTACCTGGCGCGGCATCGAATCCCAGTGATCGCGGAGATCGACACGCGGGCGCTCGTACGGCACATCCGGCTGAGGGGCTCCATGCGAGGGATCGTCTCGCTCATCGATGACGATGAAGTCTCGCTTCTGGGGAAAGTTCAAGAATCACCGCAGATGCTGGGGTGGGACCTCGCCAGCAAGGTTACGGTTGAGAAGACTTATGAAAATGCGGACAGGAACGTCAACTTCATCGAGTTTTCCACACTGTCTCAGTTTGAGTCGCGCCCGGTGCACGTCGCAGCGTACGACTTCGGAATCAAGTCGCACATCCTGCGGAACCTCACGCGATGCGGGGCGCGCGTGACGGTTGTAAGCCGGTTTTTGGAATTTGTCTTGGACACCAGATTCTCGGTCTGGCGCTCGGCGGACGAACGTTCAAGTTAAAATTCGGCCATCACGGCGGGAACCATCCCGTTCTGAGCATCGAGAGGAAGCAGGTTGAAATCACGGCCCAGAATCACGGCTTTGCCGTCGATCCCGAAAGTCTGAACCTCAATGAAGTCGACATCACCCATGTGAATTTGAACGACAACACGGTCGAAGGTCTTGCGCACCGCCTGGTGCCAGCCTTCAGCGTGCAATACCACCCGGAAGCTTCGCCGGGCCCGCATGATTCGTATTATTTGTTCAAGAAGTTTTTTGAGTTGATGAAATTCGAAAACTCCTGAAATGCCCAAGCGCACCGATATCTCGAAAATTCTCATCATCGGGTCCGGTCCGATCGTGATCGGACAGGCATGCGAATTCGACTACTCGGGAACGCAGGCGTGCAAGGCGCTGCGAGAAGAAGGGTACGAAATCGTTCTTGTGAACTCGAATCCGGCAACGATCATGACGGATCCCGAACTTGCCCAGCACACGTACATCGAACCTCTGACGAAGGAATTCGTCGAAGCGATTATCAAACGGGAAAGGCCGGACGCGCTGTTGCCGACCGTTGGGGGCCAGACGGCCCTGAACATTGCTGTGGAACTTTCGGAGAGCGGCGTTTTGGACGAATACAAAGTGGAGATGATCGGCGCGAAAGCCAGGGCTGTGAAAATGGCCGAAGATCGCCTCCTCTTCAAACAGGCCGTGCGCGAGATCGGTCTGGCGACCCCGCAAAGCGAGGTCGTCGGCGACATACGCCAGGCGCAGCTTATGATTCAAAGCATCGGATTTCCCGCCGTTATTCGTCCTTCCTTTACGCTTGGCGGCACCGGTGGAGGCATCGCTTTCAATAGCGAAGAATTCGAAAGTATCGTCCAGCGGGGGCTAGATCTAAGTCCTGTGCACGAGGTGCTTATTGAAGAGTCGGTCATCGGGTGGAAAGAATTTGAGCTCGAGGTTATGCGCGACTTGCAGGACAACGTCGTCGTCATCTGCTCAATTGAGAATTTCGATCCAATGGGAATTCACACCGGCGACTCTGTGACCGTTGCCCCTGCCCAAACTCTGACTGACCGTGAGTACCAGCGTATGCGTGACGCGGCGGTAGCTGTCATCCGACAGATCGGCGTTGAAACGGGCGGTTCAAACATTCAGTTCGCCGTCAATCCCAAAGACGGGAGCCTGGTCGTCATCGAAATGAATCCGCGCGTCTCGCGAAGCTCCGCCCTTGCGTCGAAGGCAACCGGTTTCCCGATAGCGAAGATCGCGGCCAAACTCGCCGTCGGCTACACACTGAACGAAATTCCGAACGACATTACCAAGAAAACCCCGGCCTCGTTCGAGCCAATGCTCGATTACGTGGTGGTGAAGATTCCGAAATGGGCGTTCGAAAAATTTCCTGAATCGGATCCCACGCTCGGGACGCAAATGAAATCGGTCGGCGAAGTCATGGCGATTGGGCGCACGTTCAAGGAAGCCTTTCTAAAGGGCGTGCGATCGCTCGAGACCGCGAAGGAGCCGGGATCGGAAGTCATTGACAAAGACCGCATCCGCCAGAAGCTGATCACTCCCACGCCGGACCGCATTCCATACCTGCTATACGCGGCGGGCAACGGTTTCGATATTCCGGAGCTTGCCGAGCTAACGCACATCGATCCGTGGTTCCTGAACGAGATGAAGGAAATTGCGGATTTGATGAAGCAGGTCTCGGCCTATGATCTGGAAAATCTGCCGCCGGAGCTTCTCCGCGAAGCCAAACGGGCCGGCTTCTCCGACTCGCGTCTCGCACTCCTCACGGGATCCAAACCAAACCGTGTAGCTGCAAAGCGCGCCGACCACGGAATAATACCCGTCTATAAGCGAGTCGACACGTGTGCCGCGGAGTTCGAATCGTATACGCCTTACTTCTACTCGACACATGAAGAAGAGGACGAGGCGGAGCCATCGAACCGGAAGAAGATCATCATTCTTGGAAGCGGGCCTAACCGCATCGGGCAGGGAATTGAGTTCGATTATTGCTGCTGCCATGCATCCTTTGCACTCAAGGAAGACGGGTACGAAACGATCATGATCAACTGCAATCCAGAAACCGTTTCGACCGATTACGACACCTCCGACCGCCTGTATTTCGAACCGCTCACGCTTGAAGACGTCCTGCACATCGTGAACCAAGAGAAACCGAATGGCGTTATCGTGCAGTTCGGCGGCCAGACGCCATTGAATCTCGCGCTCGATCTGCAACGCGCAGGGGTTCCGATCATCGGCACATCCCCCGAATCGATCGATCTGGCCGAAGACCGCAAACGATTCGGGGAGCTCCTGCGGAAGCTCGAGATTCCCCAGCCGCAAAATGGCACGGCGGTCACGATCGATGAAGCCCGCGCTGTGGCGCGGCAGATTGGGTATCCCATATTGGTTCGTCCCTCCTACGTGCTTGGCGGACGTGCCATGGCCATCGTGTATGACGAGTCCTCGCTCGAAAACTACATGAACGCGGCTGTTCAGGTTTCGCGCGAAAGACCAATCCTCATCGACAAGTTTCTGGAAGATGCTTATGAAGTGGACGTCGATGCGCTTTGCGATGATGAGCAGGTAGTCATCGGCGGGATTATGGAGCACATTGAAGAGGCGGGGGTACACTCGGGGGATAGCTCGTGCGTTTTGCCAACGTATCAGTTGAATGAAGATCTGCGGCAAACCATCCGCCGGCACACCGTGCAACTTGGCAGAGCATTACAAGTAGTCGGCCTCATGAACATCCAGTTCGCGGTGCGGGCCGGCACGGTGTACGTCCTCGAAGTGAACCCACGCGCTTCGCGAACTGTGCCTTTTGTCAGCAAGGCCACTGGCGTACCTCTGGCCAAGGTTGCAGCGAAGCTGATGGTTGGAAAGAAGCTTCGCGATTTCGGATTGCCCAGCGAACTCAAGGTGCATCAGTACTACGTGAAGTCCCCCGTATTTCCGTTCGCGCGGTTTCTCGGAGTGGATACGATTCTTGGGCCGGAAATGAAATCGACCGGGGAGGTGATGGGCGTCGACGATTCTTTCGGCAAGGCGTACGTGAAGGCTCAGATCAGCGCTGGATCCGTCTTGCCGAAATCCGGTGTGGCCTTCATCAGCGTCAACCAGGACGACAAGAATTTCATTTCGAAGATCGCAGCAGATCTGGCCGAAATCGGTTTCAAAATCGTAGCCACCCGCGGTACGGCGCACATCCTGCGAGCTTCCGGTGTCGAAGCGGAGACTGTCTATAAGGTGAATGAAGGCCGGCCGCACATTGTCGACTACATCAAGAGCGGCAAAGTGGACCTTATTATCAACACGCCTCTGGGCCGTGAATCATTCTTCGATGAAAAGGCTATTCGCCGCGCCGCCGTACACCACCGGGTTCCATGCATCACTACAATCCCAGGCGCCGCCGCCGCAGTTAACGGCATCCGCGCTCTCCGGCGTGAGAGCCTGACCGTGAAATCCTTGCAGGAATATCATTCAGCGAGATAGCGAAAACACCCCTCCTTGGCAAAGGAGGACGCGCCATCAGGAAAAATGGCCCGAAGGCACCTTGTTTGGCGCGGACGGGGTGGTTCGTTCAAGCTACCGTTAGAACGTTAATGGCTCAGTGCACATCGATGTTGGCTGTTGTGTATCGGCGGTCGCAGCTTTCATATTGAGGACAAAAGACGCAGCCTCCGACTTTTGTGCAAAGCCCCGCATGCTAGACTATCGCTCGGCCATGAGTGGCAAAATGCCCATACCTCTATTGGACCTGAGAGCTCAATACGCAACGATCCGTGACGAGATTCGATTCGCCTTGGATCGGGTCCTGGAATCGCAGCGTTTCATTCTGGGTCCGGAGGTTGAGTTCCTCGAGTCCGAAGTCGCCGCGTATTGCGGCTGTGCTTATGGCATTGGCGTTTCTTCAGGCACAGACGCCCTCTTGGCGACCCTGATGGCCCTCGACATCGGCCCGGGCGACGAGGTGATCACTCCGGCATACAATTTCTTTGCTGCCGCGGGAACGATTGCCCGATTAGGCGCAAAGCCCGTTTTCGCGGACATTGATCGAAATACTTACAATATTGATCCCGCGGGTATTGAAGCGCGGGTTTCGAACCGCACACGGGCGATTATTCCCGTGCACCTGTTCGGCCAGATGTCGGAAATGAATCCTATTTTGGACATCGCCCACCGGCATAACCTGGTCGTGCTCGAGGACGCCGCGCAAGCGATCGGGGCTGAACTTGAAGGACAACGTGCAGGGTCGGTCGGGCATGCCGGGTGCTTGAGTTTTTTCCCATCAAAGAATCTCGGCGGTTTCGGCGATGGGGGAATGGTCGTCACGAACAATGTGGATATCGCCGAGCGCGTTCGGTTACTAAGATCCCACGGCTTTCGGAACAAATACGAGAACGAACTTCTAGGCGGAAATTTCAGGCTGGATGAGATCCAGGCTTCCGTACTTCGGGTGAAATTGAAATACCTGGACGCGTGGACTGAAGGACGGCGGCGGAATGCGAGTCTCTACCGCGAGGCGTTGCGAAAGTGTGCGTGGATTGAGCTGCCGCACGAATTGCCGAATTCCCGTCACATCTACAATCAATTTATCATCCGGACCGGGCGGCGCGATGATTTGATCTCGCATTTAAGGGAGGAGCGGATTGGGTGCGAGATTTATTACCCGGTCCCGTTACACCGGCAAGCCTGCTTCAAAGACCTCGGGTACAAGACCGGGGATCTTCCAAGCAGTGAGTCTGCCTGTAGCGAAAGCCTTGCCTTGCCCATCTACCCGGAACTGACGCCGGACATGCTTCGGCGCGTGTCGAGCGTGATTCTTGCCGCGTAGGCCAACCGAAACGGCGGTGTTTGCGTCTATTCCGAATGTGGAGGTAGGAGAATCCATGATTACCAAAAGAATTCTTCTGGCACTCACCTTTGCCCTGGTTACCATTCCCGCCATGGCCCAGGATGCCGGCTGGATAGGCGTGGTTGTTGAAGATCAAAGGGATTCGGGCGCGGTCATTCGCCGGCTCGATCGAAATGGACCCGCCGAAAGGGCCGGCCTCAAAGAAGGTGACGTCATTACCGGGTTCAATAAACAGGACGTGATGGGCGTACTCCAGCTCACGCGCCTGGTTCGGGAGACTCCACCCGGCCACACCGTCGAGGTTAAGGTTCGCCGCGACAATCAGGACCAGACATTCCAGGTGACAACGATGCGAGCCGCAGGCGGGGGCCGGTTGTGGCCGCTGGATATTCCCGACTCGGCCATCTTGCGCGATCGGATCATTCGCGAGTTCCCAAGAGTACAGGTCACGACGTCCTATTCGCAATCGGGAATCCGGGTCGAGCGACTCACAGATCAACTGCGCGATTTCTTCGGCGTGTACGGTAACGAGGGCGTCCTGGTCGCTTCAGTGGACCCGGATTCTGCAGCCGGGAAAGCAGGCGTGAAAGCCGGTGACGTCATTACCGCCATTGGTAGCAAGCGTGTGGGAACCCCTGCCGAGTTTAGCCGGGAAATGCGAGCTGCGGGTTCCCGGCCCGTATTAAGGATTATCCGCGACAAGCAAGAGCGGGAGATCACGATCGAATGATCTCCGTTAGACGGCGACCTGCCGCTGGCGCTTACAATCGAATGACCATACCGTCGTAGGCGGCCTCTACCCTGAGGCGACTCAAATGAGAGATCATATCTTGATTCATGTGCGTGACAACCAAGCGACGGCAGCTTAGGCGCGCCCGCTGCGACTCCAGCGTCGTGTAGTCAAGATGAAACTTGACCCTCTTGTCGTAGAAATAGGCCTCGCAGATGAAGAGATCGGTATCGCGAGATACGTCGACCAACGCCTCGGTCCATTCGGTATCGCCTGAGTAGGCGATCGTACGGCCAGCGTAATCGACGCGGAGCGCATATGGTGGTGCA
>QHXC01000713.1 GCA_003222815.1 Acidobacteriota bacterium
TTCCTGGATTCACCGAAATTCGACTCAATCAACTATGCGCTCGTTCCCGTATTCCAGTCGTTCTTGTTCAACTCGGGGATTAGTGTTCGCGTCACGCAGATTCGACGTCTGCCCGTGCACCAGAACACAGGGGCCATCGTGCGCTATCCGACCGAGACGAATCAGTTCGAGCTGTGGGTGGGCTACTCCAGGGTTATTGTGACCTTGCCACCGATGGCGGAAAATCAAACCTACTTCCCAACGTCAACCGCGGCAGTGTCCGTACCGGTTCCGGCCAGCCAGCTCATATTGATCGCAACGATGCGCGATCTCGAGCATTACACTTGCGATCCTTCTTTCGCGGTATTCACGAAGGCCAACAACTGGGGTGGCGGCACTCAGAGAATATATACGCCGAAGATCTGGTCCGAGTGGAGTCTGCTCTATCGAAAGCCCATTCTGATGCGTGCAAACGGCTACGAGGTGACGCTGCAGATCACGCCGCCCAACACGGGCTTCATTGCCTTCTAGTTTTCTCCGTAGCGGCGGCCGGCGATGTCCAGGCCGCCGCTTTATTTCTCATTTCTTCCCCGCCTACACTCAGCGAAATCCTGCACAATGATTCGCTCAACGCGAGTCGTAGCAGAGCCCACATGGCTCTGACACCCAGACCGATTCACAGATGACCTGGACCACTCTCTCTGATGTGAGCCAGCGAATAGTCGGATTCAAAACGTAAATGCTGTGTGTGCCGAGTGTGTGTATAACCTGAGTTTCATGCGTTCTATGCGTTAACAGAGTCCGTAAGTTACGGCAACACGGAAGGCTCGAAAGTTCAAGTCCCTCCTCCGGCATAGTCTTTTGCTTTAAGCAGATACAGCGCGTATTCATTCGTACGGTCTGCAATATTTATCCACCTTGACGACTGACAATGCCGGGGGTGGGTTTTCAACGCCGCAGGGTCGATTCCGGCAGACCTTGACTCTAAAACGTCGTATTTGGAACTCGCTTAAACCCGAAAACCTAATGTTGACGCGGGTTTTTCGCCGAACACGTCAGGTAAATCTAGGGAGGATTTCGAGGTCGCTCAGAAGACAAATAGAAAGAATTTTTCAGCCCCCGCGATAGCTTTGTTCCTCGAGCTGGCTGACCTGGCAACAGGAAAGTTTTCGGATATCGCCCTTCTCCGCATAGTTTGAATGTCCAAAATCCTTGTACCACTCGTCGTCTGGAACCTCGGGATCTGTTTCGATCCAGAGTCGAAGTTGGTTGAGATCCGCGAGGGTAATGCTTCTGTCGCGCATTCTCTCGATCAGGTGCTGCCGCAACGCGGAGGGAAAGTTGGACCACAATTCGATTTTGGGCATTACTTACCGAAAACCATGTGTCCGAGTTCCTCGCCAAGGCGCTCAACCTCGTTCGGATCCGCTGCAGATCGAAAGCGCTCGGCAAGTTCGAAGAAGGCCTTCTCCTTTTGTTGTTTTGCCTCGAGACCTTCTTCGACGAGTTCAATGAGCATTCGATTTGCACTGAGGCGACGGCGTTTTGCCATGCTGCGGACTTGGGTCGCTACCTTCGCGGGGAGCGTCACGCTTTGGCGTACAGTTTTCTCTTTGGCTGCCATGACACCATTATGCACCAAAGCGGTGCATAATGCATCGACAGAGCACACAAGCTCGCACAGAACGCTTCTTTTCTTCTGAGTGTTGATTATCTGGAGTAGAACCCGTAAACAGTACGGCGTTACTCGTTAGCGATATTCGCGGACAACGCTCTCGGTGTTGAACTCGATAGTGAGCCTAAAGACACCCGGCCAAACCAAAGCGAAGAGTAATGCCCACTCGATCATGGCCGACTAGCGAGCAGGCTCGAACAACTCGATCGGATTGCCGTCGGGATCTTCCAACTGGATTTGTTTGCCGCCGGGGCCTACTTCCATCTGATTGCGAAAATGAAGCCCAGCCTTCTTCAGCGCCTCTGTCCGAGCAGGAAGATCGGCAACCTGGAGGATCACCCGGTTCCAGCCGCCGGGCTCCTGCTTGCGACCATCTGGCATTGGCCGGGAACCCGAAGCCCCGGGACCGCTGAGAATCAGTTTGAAATTCCCGATTGAGACTTGGGCGAACGCTGGCAGATTCTTTTGATCCAGCTTAAAACCGAGTTGTTGGGTATAGAAGGCAACCGAACGAGTAACGTCCTTGACTTGATACCGGACGCCCCACAATCCCAAGACGAAGCTCTGGGGTTCTTTTTCGGATGAGTCTTGGGCGCCTGCGGATGTTTCCTTTCCCTGATTCATAGGACCTCCCATGATGACGTCACGATCTACTCTTGCATGCTTGGCCATTCAGGCTCCCCCGGCTGAATCCATCGGAGCATCGATGGCCGTGCTTCTATCCATTGTCCATCGCGAATCACCCTCCGTATTGGAAAAAATTGACCGGCCGGGCAGCGGCACATGGTTATCCTTCAAGCGGCCATCCTGCTGATTGTGACGAAGGTACTCTGTGGAGTTAAACCTGAGAATTGGGCGAAATGATTGATCAAGTGCGACTGATCGAAATATCCGCATGACAGTCGTCCTTTAGTGCCTACGCTCCGAACGCCTGGTTCATTTCATGTCGCAGATTTTTTGTGAAATCTCACCGGAGCGCAACTGACCGACGATTTCCGAACGCTCGCGTGTCCCG
>QHXC01000338.1 GCA_003222815.1 Acidobacteriota bacterium
AGACACAAACAGCGGGGTTCTGCCGTCATTGGACCGTGCATTTACATCGGCGCCCGACTCCAGCAGCACCCGGGCCTTCTCGAAATCGGTTGCCGCCCACATCAGAGCAGTTGCGTTTGCATCGTTGCGCTTGTTCGGGTCGGCGCCTTTTTGCAGCAACTGCCGCAATGTTCCTGCATCCGAATACAAAACGGCGTACATGAACGGCGTCGAGCCTTCCGGCCCGCGAGCGTTGAGGAGCTTTGGATCTTCGGCGACGAGCTTCATGAAGGACTGGCGATCGCCCGCGCGCAATGCGTCGGTCATGGCGACGGCCTTCGGATTCACGGGCGGTAGATCCGCCTCATTGGCCAGTTCGTCCGGCCATGGAGCGCCTTGATCGATCCAGGCCTTGATCACGGCTGCGTCTTCCGGCTTCAGCGGTCCTGATGGCGGCATCGGACTTCCGAACTCGCTTCCGGTCAGACGAAGATAAAGCCGGCTTGCAGCTGAGTTGCCAGGCACAATGACCGGCGCTGGTCCGCGCAACGCAACGCTGCGGCGATCCAACCGGTAGGAATTCATTTGTTTCGCTGGACCGTGACAGCCAACACAGTTCTGTCGCAACAGCGGCAGAACGTCACGGCCGAAATCGACCCTACTGGGAGTCTGAGCGGCAAGAGTCCCTGCAAATAAAGATATGCACAACATCGCCTTCGTGATTTTCTGTCTCCGCATCGCGGCCTCCAATTGGCGTAAGTCAAAATAGTGCAGTCATTATGGGGCCACGACCTCGTGGGAAAACCCAAGACTTAGGAAAAGTTCGATTGGGGATTATGCGCTTGACAATTGCCGATTAGGTGAGCGGGTGATTGGGTTACTGTGTTGTTTGACCAATTGGCCCAATGGCCATTGCCTTTTAAAATTCAAAGCAGGTCCTCCGATGGCAAGAATCGTAATCCTCGTCATCATCGCAGCGGCGGGAGCTGCGCTATGGGCACAGATGCCGCCTACGGATCGAGCGGCCGTGGAAGATTACCGGGCGGCCATCGCGGCGCTCAGCACCCGCACAATCCCACGAGGGGTTGAAGCAGCTTTCTCGAAGCTGATGGCCTTGAGTGAAAGCCTCACCCGACCGCGGACCGGCCAGCTGACCGTCTTGGAGTCGTTGTCTGCCGAGGATTTCCGGCGGCTCAATGCCGAAATTCCCGGAGCAAGGATCAACCGTGAAGAGACAGTGTTTGTCGCACCGGATCCTGGTTACTTCGTAAAGCTCGCTGGATCGCGCGGGGACGCGGCGGACCGCGGCTTTTTTTCCGCATTGAAGGCAACATACCCCGAATCGGTTTGGCCGGTTTACATCGAGCAACAAACCGACTACAGCGGGTGCACATCGTATGGCTCGGGAAAGCTGGTTGCCATGTACCGGCGGTGGTCACGTTTTCAACGCACGTTTCCCAATCGCTACGTCGTGCCGGTTCGCGAGCGGCTCGAAGACATCCGTAGCCAACTGACAGACTCGACCTGTGCATGCGGAGATGCGTCTTCTGTCGAGAAGGAAATGCAACAGTTTCTCAGGGCGTTCCCGACATCGCCCCTCGGGCGAAGAATTACAGAACGCCTCCAGGCCCTGCGCAACGGCGGGTCTGATATCCGCGCTCATTGCATATCGGGGTAAGGGCTGCGAAACGTATTCCCCTCCTGTTTCAGGAGGGGAATCCGCCGCCTCTGGCTAGTTCGATCCAGCTAGCGCCTCGCCGATGACGTGCCCCGTTGCATTGCGCGGGATAGGGATTCCCAGCAATCGGCTCAAGGTGGGTGCAATGTCGATCTGTCGTATTCCCCCGACTCGTTTTCCCGCATTTAAGCCTGGCCCCATGGCATACCAGATTGCCTGCATTTTCGTCCTATGCGGATAGAAACCATGGACACCACTTCCGATCGGCGATGCGATCTTGCGCACCAGGTCGCTGGTGACGGCAGCGCTTGGCACGTAGCCATCGGCCAGGTCCAGATACAAGTCACCACCGGCCGGACCGCCCATGCCCATGCCGACGATTTCGTCCGCCCGAAAAACTCGAGTGATAATGTGCTTGCCGGTTTCAGGATCAACCGCAGACAGCAGGGCTTCGGTGGCCTTCCGCAGGACCTCTTCACGTTCAGCTCGAGTCACGATGCCGCCCTTCCAATCCATCGAATTCACCGAGAGGAAGTAATCTCCCCAAGGTGGAGCGCATATCCGGGTCTTCGCCAAATCGATCTTGCGATCGGCCGTTTGCCTTAACAGACCGGCGCGTTCGAGCACCGCGTTGGGATAGAAAGTTTTTCCGACTCCGGTCATGCCGTGATCACTGACGAGAGACACAGCAGTGTTTGCTCCGGCCGCATCGATCGTAGTTCCAAGCCAGGCATCCTGTAGCTCAAAAACCTCGGAGTAAAAGGGCCACAGCTTTGCAGCGATGGCCGCATTGTAGGTGGGACTCTCTGGATCCAGAACTCCCATCCATGTGTGGCCGGCGCTGTCGCTCGCCGATGAGTAGTTGATGATGAGATCCGCATTCGTGCGTTTCAACACGTACCGTGTCCCCGAGTCCAGGAATTCAATGTTCAACCGAATGATTTCCAGCAATCGCCGTTCAGCCGTGCCGTCACCCCCGAGCCAAATCGGCGGGCCGAGCGTTCCTTGCTGATAAGGACCAAAACCGAGATCCGCAAAACCACCTGCGGCGCGAACGTAGTCTTCAGCGATCTCTCTCGGAATCGCACCGCGAAACCCGTTGACGGCTCGTTGATAAAGCAGCATTGAAGCGCCATCAAGACCGAGCGAGAACAGACGAAAACGGGTGTAGCCAAAAACATTGTCTTTGGCGACTCGAAACTCACCGCCCCAGTTGGTCGTCGTGTTACCGGCATCCACAGGTTTCAACGTTGCGCATGCCGAGTTCTGCACTTTTTGATCCGGGCATACCAAAACGGAATCGAAGCCACCGGTGCGGTCGTCTACGGAATCCAACGCGAGAATGTAGAAAACGCGGTTGCCAATCCGAACCGATAATTCCCTGCTCCGTCCCTTTGCGGCGCGTACTCCATTCCAATTTTCGGCTGGGCGCAATTGCTCCGCCGTGATGACGGCCGCTGCGGATATAGGATTCCGGAATGCATCGATTCCGATGAAGCGGTCTGCCGGAATGCCTCCAGCTTGCATGGCTTGGAGGTAAGGCTCGGATGGCGCAGCGTGAGTGCCGTTGAGAGCGGCCACACGCTTGCCAGCAAGAAGGGCGGTTAACCAGATGGGTTCGGCAGTGAGAACAGTGGAGTCGAAACCATCGCGCTGTTCCAGCAGTGTGTGATGGGCACGAGGCAACACCGGAACCACGTTCCCCGAAACACCGTTAACGTCGGAATACGCGCCGGTCCAGATCGCCGCGTGCCCGGGTGCTGTTTTTGATGGAAACGTCGGCGTGACATATTCTGCATGGACGCCCCTCTCCACCATTCTGGCAACATTCGGCAGTTTACCGTCGCCGAGCAGCCTGTCGATTATCCAGTCCGCGCCGGCGTCCCACGAAATAATGACTAGTCTCTTCGCGGGTGCGGGCGCCGCCGCGGCGCCAAACCCCAAAAGAGCAGCCCACAAGAGGAGGATTTTGATCGGCATAGTCAACGCTGTGGCCGCAACTCAGTCAATGAATTTCATTGTACAGAGCTTCCCCGGCGGCACCAACGGCATTCATTTCCGGCAACGTGTGACAAGAAACAAGGAGACGTATCTCAAGAAGTGATACCCGCCGGCGGCAATTCAGAGACGACGGTATGGTCCCCGCAACTTGGGTTTGACAATGATGGCGTTACGATCAATGATCCAGGCGCAGCACTATGTCCACACTCGAATTCTTCTCCAACCAATGAGCAACGAGCTATGGCGGTGGGACGCCCTCGATTTGGCACGTGCAATTCGGCTGCGTCAGGTGTCGAGCCGCGAGGTGGTCGAAGCCGTACTGGACCGGCTTGCGAGCGTGAACCCGTCGATCAATGCCGTCACCGTGGTCCTTGCGGAGCAGGCGCTCGCGGAGGCTGATCGGGCGGACGCTGCCGTGGCGCGCGGCGGCGAGCTCGGACCGCTTCATGGCGTACCGGTCACCATCAAGGAAAATGTCGATCAGGCCGACTGCGCGACGACGAGCGGCGTTATTGCCTTCAAGGATCTCATTGCTCGAAGCGACTGCCCGCCGGTTGCGAACTGGAAGCGTGCGGGCGCGATCATGATCGGCCGGACGAACACGCCGGCGTTCAGCCTGCGTTGGGATACGGACAATGAACTGCGCGGCCGCACCTTCAATCCGTGGATGCGCGAGCGGACACCTGGAGGTTCAAGCGGTGGAGCTGCTGCTGCTCTCGCCGCCGGCATAGCGCCGCTCGCGCACGGCAACGACTACGGGGGGTCCATTCGGTATCCAGCATACTGTTGCGGTGTCGCCGGTATCCGGCCGACGCTCGGCCGCGTGCCCGGGCACAATACCACGTCGCCAGTCGAGCGTCCGCCCACCGCACAGCTCATGGCCGTCAACGGACCGATGGCGCGGCGTGTGCGCGATCTCCGCGCCGCTCTCGCAGCGATGGCCGCGGGCGACCTGCGCGATCCCTGGTGGACGCCTGCTCCACTCGAGGGTCCGGCCGTAACCCGCCCAATCCGCGTTGCGCTCGCTGTGGATCCTGCAGGTCTGGGCACGCACTCCGATGTGTTGGCCGCCGTGCGAATGGCCGGGCGCGCACTCGAAGATGTGGGCTACCGGGTCGATGAAGTGGACCCACCGGCGGTTAACGCCATCGCCGAACTCTGGTCGCGTCTCGTGGCCAGCGACATTCGGCAGGTCACACTGCCATTGATTCGTCAGTTTGGCGACAGAGACGTCAACCGCGCGCTCGATCTTTTCCTGGAAATTACGCCGGGACTCGATCTGGCTGGGTATGCAAAGGGCCTGGCAGACCGCGCGCGTTACTTGCGAGAGTGGATGCTGTTTATGGATCGTTACCCGATTGTGGTTGGACCTGTCTCGACGGAGCCTCCGTTGCCGGTCGGATTCGATCTCACCGGCGCCGCCTGCTCAGCACAGGTATCTCGCGCCCAACGGCTTCTCGTTACCGTGAACTTGCTCGGCCTTCCCGCCGTTGCCGTCCCTACTGGCCTCACCAACGGCCTGCCCCTCGGCGTGCAAGTGATCGCAACCCGCTATCGCGAGGATCTGTGTCTCAACGCCGCAGAAATCATCGAAGCGCAGTGTGGTTCGCTGACACCTATCGATCCTCGGTGATCATCTCCCAAAGCGCCAGCTCGCCGCCTGCCGCGACGTTTTTTTGACATTCAGTCGCGTTGAGGCGCCACAAAATTGACACCTTCAGGCGCTGCCTGACGCTTTATTTCATTTTTTCCTGTGTTTTCAAATTGGAACTTGTCGTGCCCAGTGATTTGCAACCACACGATGTGGCGAAACGAACCCCGAAAGCATTACCTCGATCACGGAGGACGCGATTTTTCGAGCAGGAGGCTCATCATATGGGTGTATTGAAGCTTACGTTTGTATTGGCAGGACTGCTGGCGTTTATCACGTACGGTAACGTCTACTACCACACGTCGGAATTCGACGACTTTGTAAGGCATGAGGCGCAGCGGACCCGCTTGAAGAATCAGCTAAAGCAGGAGATCCTGAACAAAGCCAGCGCCTACTCTGTGCACGTGCGAGAAGACGACATAAGTATCACTACCACTGGTGCAGTGTTTCGCGTCGCAGTGGACTACCGGGTTCCCATCGACCTCTTTGTTTACAGTCGCGAGCTGCGGTTCCAGACGATTGGCTCCGGCTTGCTGCGTGAATGAACCTGATCCTGAGAGTCGACATTCAGAGCTCCTGAGGTCGAGGAATTCAGGGCGAACCTATACGAAGCGAAAACTCCCCTCCGTGGCAAAGGTGGGGAATTCCGGCTCATTCTGTTTTCCTCGTTTGCTACACGGTTTGGTTGAATCCGTTAGGTTGCCTGCTGGATGAGAAGATCCTTTTCAATGCTTTTTCCAGCGCGTGGGGTACTTCAAGAATGAAGAATCGGTCGGCCGAGTAGCCGTGATCTTCGCCACTCTCATCGATCACGCGGATCAGGCCTTGTTTGGCTGCCTCTGTATCCGGAACAATCTGGTATAGCTTGCCGGCTTCCAGAGATGCTAAATATCCGGTATTGTCGATGCAGACGGCCAAAACTCCTGGGCGCGTTGATTGTGTTTTCATTTCTGGTCAATACCAATGTACCTCCGCGCGATGAATGGTACCATCCGGAAGGCGAACGCGATCCCAGCCTGTCTCTCTTTCTATTTTGACGGATTCTGAAGAGGCGTGCCTTCTCTCAATTCATCGTTAGCTCGTTTCACTATTTTATCGCCGGCCTGTAAGGGTCCGATAACCTCAATCAGGTCTCCATCCCCGGCTCCCTTACTCACATTCACCCACTCGGCCTTTCCGTTTTTCTCTCGAACGACAAATGTGCGCTCCGTGGTTGTCACCACGCTTGTCTTCGGCACGTAGAGCGCCGGCTGTGCACGGCGGACAGGCCATTTGACCGTTGCATACATTCCCGGGGCCAGGGACTGATCGGGATTCATCACATCGAGTTCGACCGCCATCGTTCGCGTCTTCGAATCAAGCGACTGCGCACGGCGGGCAACCGTTCCGGAATAATTGCGCTCGGGGTATGCCGGCACCTGAAACGGAACACTTGCTCCCTTTGCAATCCCTCCGACATTTTCCTCCGGTACGGCGACGGTGACCCGCAGATGAGAGACTTGCTGAAGCACGAGAAGCGGCGCGTCGGATGCAGGCCCAACGAGAGCACCCGGATGGACGATTCTTTCCGTCACAACGCCGTTGAAAGGAGCCGTTACTCGAAGATACGCTTCCATTTCCTTGATTGCACGGAGAGCAGCCTCGGCTGCGGCCTTTCCATTACGTATGGCTTCGATGCTCGCCCGCTGCGCCTGGAT
>QHXC01000707.1 GCA_003222815.1 Acidobacteriota bacterium
CGTAGCTCCGCCCTTTGGAACGCCGCCGGCGAAGACGACGTCACACTTCGTGTTCCTCGGGTTGGGACACGACCCGCCCTCGCAAGCGTTGTAAAAATAGTACGGGGGAAGGGCGAAATTCGCGATGTCAGGACTATTGATGATGCTCACATTCGCGGCGTTGAAGGCGGGGTAACCATTCAACGGACCACAGATCCACGCTGCCTCGTACGGGTCTCCGGGAGTTGCGTTCAGGCTTATACTGTACACCGTTGCGTTCGAGCTGTTCTTAAAGCCAATCAAGCTACCAATATCCGTCCAACGCCCCCAGGGAAAGGATAATAAGGCATGTCCGGATTTGAGGTGCGTGAGAGAAACCCGTTCCTGTCCAACGTAACCAGAATATTACAGTTATAACCCGACGCAGAACACACATTAAACGCAGAGTGTTGGTCAGCTGACGCCGTTACAGCTTGTCCCACACCGGAGGCGACCAACTGCGCAACATTAAACGCAGAGTGGGGGGCAGCTGACGGCGTTACAGTGACCAGCGACAACAACGCCATTCCCGAAAGGATTCTCATCACCATATTTTTCACCTTCGAACTCCATCTTCTTCAAGGCCAACCAAACGAGGGCTGCGCCCTTGATATCCCGGGACCACAGATGAGGCTGCTGCGAAGCCCTTGCGATTTTGAGTTATGAGTTTTGAGCCGGGCCGGATTTACTCACAACTCAAAACGGCGCTTATGGCCCGTGCAACGCGAACAAAAAAGACACCCACGCCATAAGCGCCTAATCCCAC
>QHXC01000708.1 GCA_003222815.1 Acidobacteriota bacterium
TTAGATTTAGAAGAGCACAACCAGGATGCTTTCCCACGCACTGGAGCCCTTGTCTAACGCTTTCGCCCTACTAAGAGATTCCCTGCGCGCAAACGCTGGCGACAGCGAAGGTTTTGCCTACGGCACTTGCGCTCTCAACTCGGGGGGTTGTTCACCGGGTACCGTGCAACGAGACATGAGAAAGCGCAAATGCCGACAGACTAAACTTGTATGGTTGTGGAGATGGTCTTTGCGGTACTGCGTTGGACAGATGCCAAAGTGGTGCCTGAAGGCGGTATCCCACTTCTTCAGTTCAGAATACTCAAACATTCGAAATTCCTTTCCGGATGCCCCCAAATCCAGTTCTGCGCGGCTCCGTTGCCGCATCTCCGCCCCTCGCGATGAAGCGGGCAATGTCTCCGGCCCAAGTAATCCGGTGACCGTGAGCGGCTCCCCAGCACCGATACAGCGCGAATCGATCCGCAGCATCGGCTCGTGCTCGAAGTCGCATGGGAAGCCCTGGAATCCGCCGCATCATTGTGGAAGCGAGTCCTGGCAGCACGACGTTCACCGTTACATACGGAGGCATGAATGTTGATACGCCCAGGCTGGACTAACGGGATGGCCAGTGCCATGCCGGAAGAATCCGATCCTCCGATCCTGCAATCCTTGTCTCTCCAAAGCTCTTTTCAAGGGTGATTGAGTTACAGCGGTGCTCCAGCAACGCTGTGATAAGTCCTGCGGCATGCGTTACGACTATGATTTGGGACCGCTCCGCTGCGGACGCGATCAGGCGGGCAAGAGCGGCCAGCAGATCCGGATGGAGACTCGTTTCCGGTTCGTTCAGGACCATCAAAGCCGGCGGACGCGGTGTCAGAAGGGCAGCAATCCAAAGCAAGTATCGGAGCGTGCCATCTGATAATTCCGCGGCGTCTAAAGGCCTGAGCAGCCCGTGTTGTTTCATCAGCAACGTGAATCGACCGCCGGAGTTGGTAATCGACAGCTGACTTTCAGGAAAGGCATCGGACACTGCGGCCGCGAGCGCATCGGGGTTCCCGATTTCCCGAATGGTCTCGATGGCCGCTGCGAGATCGGCGCCGTCGTTGCCTAGAATCGGTGTTCTTGTGCCGATTTGCGACAGACGTGCAGGAGCATCCACATCAGTTCTGAAATGGTCGTAGAAACGCCATGCACGGATGGACTCTCTCAGAAGCAGTGTCTCCGGAGCGTTCCGGGGATCGGCGACATGCGTCATCATGCTGTCGAAGACAGCGAGATTTTTCGTGGCTATTTTCCAGTTGCCGTCGTCACCTCGAATGCGCACGAGGGGCCCCTGCCGGTCTACCAGCGTCGATGCCGGCCGAAGGAGAGGACCGTGCCAAATACACTCGCGCTTGATTTCGGGATCGAGCGAAAACGCAGAGGTCGAGGGGCTGGGCAAACCCAGATCGATTAAATAGCCAAGATCGTCGCTCGAAAATCCCATACGAAGATTCACGGGCTGCTCTCGTGGCGCCCCTTCGACCGGGTACTCTCGACGGCGGACTGACCGCGAAATAGATTCGGGACCCGCCCAAAGCGTGGACTGTAAACCTCCTTCTCTCGCCAGTGATGGCACGACTCGACCCTGCGCGGTATCGCCAAGCAGCCGCAGCGCACGATAGAAGCTCGATTTCCCGCTTCCGTTCGCGCCAGTGACGAGATTGAGGTTTTGCAATGGAACGACGATGCTGCGTAAGGAACGGTAATTGGAAATGGCGACCGCCGTGAGCATCGGAACATTGTATTGCTACGAAGAGTCCTCATTAGAGATAACGTTCGAGGACGCGATTTTCTTAGGGAGTGGCAAAGACATTGATGAAATCAAGAAAGTTGTC
>QHXC01000339.1 GCA_003222815.1 Acidobacteriota bacterium
TCAGATCGTCGTCGGTCATATTGCGGTACCAGTTCCACGGCATCGGAGGAAGAATGGGCCTTCCCGTACCCTGATGTTTGCCGGTGCGGAGCGCATTGACGAACATCTCCTCCGTCCAGCTTCCCAGACCGGTTGCCTTGTCAGGCGTAAGATTCATGGCGAAGCTGACACCCTACGGTCCGACCCAGGCACCCAGATGGTTGTTCGTGATTGTCAAATACTTATCAGGAGCAATCAGGCCTGCGGGCACTTTCGCCAGCTTTTCGGTCGAGGGATTTCCCGACAGTGTACGCGACATGTCCGGTTCCAGTCCGTTAGGTCCCATCATCTTTGGAGTGTGACAATCATTGCATCCGCCCACGGTCACCATATATCTGCCGCGCTCGACGGGCGACTGGGTCGGAGATTTAGCACTCTGCATTTTCGGCGTTTCCGCCGGAGTTTGTGATGCAGGTTGCTGGCACCCCACAAGCACCAGCGCCAATGCCAGTGCCGATCCGATGAATCCTCGCGTGAACCGCATAGCCTCTCCTTTTCTTCCTGAGCGCGGTCCGCGCCGCGCGTGCATTGAGCGAAAGATTATGCGTGGTGATGACGGGCGCGGTCAAGGGTATGGGGGAATATGGGGACAGACTCCGATTTCTTGGGGCTGCAGAAATCGGAGTCTGTCCCCATATTCTTGATTTCTCCATTCGGCCTGAGATAGCATTCGCCGCTTCGGGCAAAAGACCGTCCCGAAAACACCCACACAGGTCATCGTAAGGAGTAATCAAATGCCAACCAAGATCGTCAACACTCTTCTTCCGACCACAATGGTCGGTTCGTATCCTCGACCACACTGGTACCGCCACCAGTTGCTCGGCCGCGACATTCGCGTCGCCTTTAAGGAAGTCGATCATGAAGAGGCCTACCGCGATGCCACGCAGGTGGTCATGCGCGACCAGGAAGAGGCTGGCCTCGATATCGTCACGGATGGTCAGATGTCCTACGACGACTACGTGGGCGTGATCGGCTCGTTCTGCTGGTACATGTACGAGCGCATTAACGGCTTCCAGCACGCGAAGGAACCGCACCCTTCGGAAATCGGAGCTGCCGTGCGGACCAAAGAAGTGGAGCTTCTCTCGGACTGGGGCGGTGTCATTAATGACGGACCGGTTTCCCGTGGCCCTATCCGTCTGGCCGACCTTTATAAAATAGCGAAGAAATACACCACGAAGCCGATGAAAGTCTCGGTGGGCGCCGGCCCCGTCAATCTGGCCTGGCACGTCTACAACAAACACTACAAGGATGCGCGCGAGCTGAGCTTTGCACTGGCGCCCATCTTCAATGCCGAGATGAAGGATCTGGTTGCAGCCGGGGCGAAGTACATGCAGCTTGAGGATCTCGGAGCGTGGTTGCCACTATTCACCAACAATAAGGACGATTACAAGTGGATCGCCGAGGTCGTCTCGCAATGCATCGACGGCGTGAAGGCCAAAATCGCCTGGCACTTCTGTTTCGGAAACGCCTGGGGGAACGCGTTGAGCGGGATTTTCCCGAGTGGCTATGAAACCGTTCTTCCGTACTTCTATGACGTCCCGGTCGAACAGTTTGTGTTGGACTATGCAAACCGGGATATGGCCGGTATCGAAGCGCTGAAATCGCTTCCGAAAGACAAGGAAGTCCAAATCGGTGTGCTCGACATCCGCACGACCATGATCGAAGCGCCGGAGCAGGTTGCGCAGCGCATCCGGAAAGTCATCAGTGTTGTGCCGCCTGAACGTGTTTACCTGAGCACCGACTGCGGTATGAAGCCGCTTCCCAGGATTGTTGCGAAGATGAAGCTCCAGGCGCTCGTCGCCGGCGCCCAGATGGTCCGCAAAGAGCTTGGTGTTACCAAAGCGACAGCGTAGAACGCCTTCAACGCAGGCTAAAGCCCGCGAGTACTTTACATAATGGAGGACAGACATGGCTGAAAAGAAAATCATCGCGGTTATGGGTGCGACCGGTTCGCAGGGCGGTGGACTGGTCCGGGCAATCTTAAGAGATCCTAGCGGCGGGTTCGCAGCGCGCGCCATCACCCGCGATGTGAACAGCGAAAAGGCAAAAGCTCTCCGCAGTCAAGGCGCGGAGGTCGTTGCCGCCAACGTCGACAACGAGGAGAGCCTCAAGAAGGCTTTCGCCGGGGCCCACGGAGCCTATTGCGTGACGTTTTTCTGGGCGCACTTTTCGCCGCAGAGAGAAACGCAAAGCGCAGCCAACTTGGCCCGGGCGGCGAAACACGCCAACCTTCAACATGTGATCTGGTCAACGCTGGAAGACACACGCAAATGGGTGCCGCTCAGCGACAACCGGATGCCCACTCTTCAAGGCAAATACAAAGTGCCGCATTTCGACTCCAAAGGCGAGGCCGACAAGTTTTTCATCGAACTCGGCTTGCCCGTGACACTTCTCGAAACCTCGTTTTACTGGGACAACATGTACCTGTTCGACATGGGTCCCAAGAAAGCGCCGGACGGTGCGTACGCGATCACCTTCCCAATGGGTAACAAACGCATGCCGGGCATCGCGGCTGAGGACATCGGCGGCTGTGCATACGGCATCTTCAAAAAGGGCAAGGAGTACGTCCGCAAGACCGTCGGCATTGCCGGAGAACATCTCACCGGCGCGCAGATGGCCGAAAAGCTTTCGAAGGGCCTCGGTATTAACGTGAAGTACAACGACGTGACTCCGGAAGTGTATCGCGGATTCGGGTTCCCGGGCGCCGAGGATCTCGGCAACATGTTCCAGGTCTTTCGGGATTTCGAAACCGATTTCGTGGGCGCGCGCAACCTCGACGTCTCGCGGTCGCTCAATCCTTCGCTGCAAACGTTCGACCAGTGGCTCGCGAAGAACAAGAACCGCATCCAGCTCGCCTAGCCGCCTTTAGCAGAAGTCCGTTTCTGGCCGTAGCGGCGGTCACAGACAGTCACAGACCGCCGCTACAGTTTGAGATCGAGCACTTCTACTAGCGGTTCCACAATCTCAAACGGCCCGATATCGGTACCCGGTTCGATAGATGGCACGATTCCGCCAAATCTCACATCAAAACCAAGCGGGTGGGGCAGTAGAATTGCACTAGGAGGGAGTCATGGCACAAATACCTATCGTCGCGGAGCACGCAAAGCACGCAAAACTAGTGCTCAATGTCGAGAGTGTCGACATAACGACGGAACAGTTTTTCCGTCTATGTCGCGACAATCCTGACTTTCGTCTTGAACTCACGGCCCAGAAAGAGATCGTGATCATGGCTCCAACTGGCTACAAGACCGGCATCCGGAACGCAAAAATCGTCCGTCAACTTGTCGATTGGGCCGAACGCGATGGTACCGGTGTCACCACCGGCACCGATGCGGGTTCAACGCTTCCGAACGGCGCTATTCGAGGTCCAGACGCCTCGTGGATGAGCCGGGAGAAGTGGGATGCATTGACTCCCGAACAACAAGAACGCTTTGTTCCAACGTGTCCGGATTTCGTTCTCGAACTCCGTTCACCGGGTGACCTGCTGTCGGAACTAAAGACGAAACTCACGGAGTATATGGAAAACGGCGCTCAACTTGGCTTGCTGATCGATCCGTTCGACCGGAAGGTTTATGTCTATCGGCCGGATGCTGCCCCCGAATGCATCGAGGAACCCGCTTCAGTCCGTTGCGACCCTCCGTTACACGGGTTCAATCTGAATCTCACCGAAATCTGGGCCTAATGTACAGAACGCGGACCAAAGCCCGCGAATACGTGCCGGCGGCGCTGGCGGCACCGGCTTTTGCAAAATATGCGAAGGTCGTATATTTTGGTCGCGCACATGGCGCAGTTTTCTGGGAGAAGTATCATGAAGGTTGGTTTCATAGGTCTGGGTCGCATGGGTAAGGGAATGGCGCGCCGTATCCTCGGTGGCGGGCATGATCTGGTCGTCTACGACGTCTTACGCGAACAGACGGCGGAATTTGCCGCGGCCGGCGCGAAAGTTGCACGGTCCATCGCCGAGGCGTGTGAGGGGCGCGAGGCCGTCATCACGATGCTGGTCGAGGACGCGACGGTCATCGAGGTCGCGCTAGGTGCCGGCGGCATACGCGACTCGTTTTCGGCAGGCGCCATCCACCTGGCGATGGGCACCTATGGCGTCGCCACGATACGGACGCTCGCCGCCGCCCATGCTGAGGCGAATCAGATCTTAGTGGCCGCACCGGTGCTTGGCCGGCCGGACCTTGCGGCTGCCGGACAACTCGGAGTCGTTGCTGCCGGACCTGCGGAAGCGGTGCGCCAATGTGACCCACTATTCCAGGTCATCGGCCGGCGAACGTTCCAGGCTGGAACGAAACCCGAGGCAGCGACCGCCATCAAGCTGGCCAACAATCTCGCGTTGGGGGCTGCTATCGTAGCGATGGGCGAGGCGTTTTCGCTCGTACGCAAATACGGTGTCGCGCCGGAGGTGCTTTACGACGTGATGACCGACGGTCTGTTCGCGGGCGCCCCCGCGTACAAGGGTTACGGCAAAACCATGGTGGACGAGACTTACGATCATGTCGGATCTCCGGTCCTGGTCGGTATTAAGGACGCCAACCTGATATCCGCGGCGGCCGATATCGCGCGAGTTCCACTGCCGAGCCTCAACATCTATCGCGACCGCCTGTTGGGGGCTATCGCGCACGGCGACGGCGACAAGGATCAGGCGGTTCTCGCCCGCGAGCAGGGTCGAGCCTGCGGACTGGATTGAAGGGAATCCGACAAACTGCTGTAGGTGCGGTCTATACTACTAATGGCGGGTTTCATGGATTTTTGCGAAGTTTTTTTGCCGCGAATTGCGCGAATAACGCGAATGGGCCGCAGAGGATTGCCAGATTGCAGTAATTGCGGGCGGCCCATTCGCGTCATTCGCGCAATTCGCGGCTCAGATCACTAATCAATTCGCGCGGTCATAAGACGGCGCCTACAGTTTGTTTCGGCAATTCACTCACCGCTTCTTTAGCCGGCGTTCACCGAAAGGAACAAAATATGGATCTCGGCAAAGGCCTCGGCCACCTGACATATTCGACCCTGGTCCATCCAGGCGATAACTGGAATGAGATATGGACAAGCCTGACGACCTATGTCCCAAAGGTGAAGGCACGCATCGCGCCCAACGAACCTTTCGGCGTGTCTCTGAGGCTGGCAGCGGAATCCGCCCAGGCTTTGGTTAGCAATCGCGGGGAGCGCGACAAGCTCAAAAAGTTTCTCGCCGACAACGACATGTATCTGTACACGGTGAATGCATTTCCTTATGGGCCGTTCAAAGGACGAATCGTGAAGGAACAGGTCTACGAGCCGGACTGGCGCTCCGAGGAGCGTACGCAATATACAATCAACGTCGCCGAAGTCCTTGGCGATGTTGCGCCGGAAGGCACTGCGCCGTCGATCCAGAGTGCACCGCTCGGTTTCAAGCCACGTGTGACTGGTCCGGAGGTCGTCGCCAGCTACACGGAACACGTACTGCGCGTGGCTGCGCATCTTATCGGACTCCAAGAACGCACGGGACGCACCGTGGGCCTGGCCCTCGAGCCGGAGCCTTTTTGCTTCCTCGAGACCACCGACGAGACAATCGAATATTTCACGAAGCACCTCTATTCGGGAGCGGCGGCGGCGACCGTGGCCAGGTTGGCCGGCATTCCGATCTCCGAGGCGCACTCTGCGCTGCGCCGGCATGTGGGGATGGTGTTCGATATTTGCCATCAGGCCGTCGCGTACGAGAACATCGCGGAATCGCTTCAGAAGCTCGTGGATGCCGGCATTCCAATCTTCAAATTGCAAGAGGCTGCTGCTCTATACATTCCACAGGTCACCGATAAGACCATCGAAGTGCTCCGCCGCTACGCCGACACCATTTATTTGACTCAGACGGTCGAGAAGAAAGACGGCCGCTTCACGAAATTCCTCAATCTTGAAGACGCCTTCGCCGCATGGAAAACGAATCCGGGTCCGCGCGAATGGCGCACGCACATTCACGTGCCAGTGTTTCTCGATGACCTGGGCGCTTTCCGTACTACACGTTTCGCCATCGAAGACGCCCTCAAATTCCACAAGGCCAACCCCGTATCCCGTCAGCTCGAGATTGAAACGTATACGTGGGACGTGCTGCCGGACAGTCTGAAGACCGGCGATATTGTCGACTATGTCTGCCGCGAGCTCGAATGGGTGCAGGGGCAACTCAGGTAAAACACCAATGATCAAGATCCGCAAAAGCGAGGAGCGCGGTCACGGCGATCGTGGCTGGTTGAACGCACACTACTCATTCTCGTTCGCAGATTATTACGATCCGGCCTACATGGGCTTTCGCGCACTGCGAGTGCTGAACGACGACCGCATCGCTCCGGGCAGAGGGTTTGGCCCGCACGCTCATCGCGACATGGAAATCATCACCTACGTGCTGGAAGGAGGCCTCTTGCACCGGGACAGCATGGGGGAGCAGCACACTCTCGTCCCTAACGAAGTGCAAACCATGTCGGCTGGAAACGGGATTGTGCACAGCGAATTCAATGCCTCTGAAAAAGAACCTGTACATTCCATACAAATCTGGATTGAGCCGAAGGCGGAAGATTTGGCTCCGTCGTATCAGCAAATCCGGTTCGCGCCCGCCGAAAAGCGGGGACGGTTCCGGCTGCTGGCCGCGCCAGAGGCGAGCAAGGACGAACCGGCAACGATCATTAACCAGGATGCGCGTTTGTATGTCGGAGAACTCGGTCACGAAGAGACCGTGAGGCAAGTACTTGCGCCCGGGCGGCATGCCTGGGTTCAGGTTGTGCGGGGAAGAGTCTCTCTCAACGGGCAACTGCTGAATGAAGGGGATGGCGCCGCGATCAGTGATGAACAGCAGTTGACGGCCAGAGGAGACAGCCAAAAAGGCGGCGAAATTCTGCTGTTCGATCTGCCGTAACGTGCATGTCCCAGGCCAAGGTGCTCATCACTTTTTATTCACGCGGTGGCTCCACCGAAAAGCTGGCGCTGGCTGCGGCTTCGCACCGGCCGAGGCGGACGTCTTATGGGCGAATGCACTCATTCTCGCAGCATCGGCGCGCTTTGGTCCGTCCTCCGCGGAATGGACAGGATATTTGGAGTTGCTGGGAAGGCTGCAGTCTGAAGGAAAGCTGGATGGGAAGGTCGGCGCGGCGTTGGGGACCGAATCCGTGGCAGTCTCCTTTTCGACCGTGATTCTCCAATTAGGATTAATCGCTGTCCCGCCGGTTTCCGACGCCGCGCGTGCTGTGACACATGGACGCCAAATCGCGACCGTCGCGCGCGCGTTGAAGGAGTGTTTGGGCTAAACGTAATACTGAATACTGGAGGTTGGCATGACCGACGACGTGCTTAGCGCGAAGCCGCTCGGGTTTCCCTGGGAGACTTCCGACCCGTTCCTTTTCTGTGTCCACCATAACGATGCGTATCCAGCGGCCAATGAGCGCCTGGGGCCGGCCGCTTCCCTCGCGGGACGCCAACTTGGCCAGGATTTCGAAGGCAAAGATGGCTGGCGCATGTACCACGGCAGCGTCGTGCCCGGGTTCCCGCAGCACCCACACCGCGGTTTCGAGACGGTGACAATCATGCGCCACGGATACATCGATCACTCGGACTCGCTGGGCGCCACCGCCCGTTTCGGTCCCGGCGACGTCCAGTGGCTCACGGCTGGCCGGGGCATCGTCCACGCAGAGATGTTTCCGCTGCTCAACCGTGAAGGCCCGAACCCGCTCGAGCTATTCCAAATTTGGTTGAATCTCCCGAGCGCGGACAAGTTTGTGGAACCGCATTTCGCGATGCTCTGGAGCCAGGACATCCCCAGGCACACGATGCGCGACGCGTACGGACGGACGACCGAAATTACCGTCGTTGCAGGACGCATGGACAACGTGCAAGCGCCGCCGCCCCCGCCAAAGTCTTGGGCGGCGCGCCCCGATACGGATGTCGCCATCTGGACGATCAAAATGTCGCCCGAAGCGCGCTGGACCTTGCCGCCGGCTGCGCGCGGCGCCAACCGCACAATCTACTTCTTCCGCGGCAGCACGCTCCGCATCGGCGACCGGGCGATCCCACCGTACTCGGCGGCGAAGCTCCGGCCCGAAGCCGAGGTGACGCTCCACAGTGGCGCCGGCGAAACTGAATTACTTCTTCTGCAGGCCCAGCCCATCGACGAACATGTCGTTACTTACGGACCATTCGTGATGAACTCACCCGCCGAAATCCAGCAGGCTTTCGACGATTATCGCCGTACCGGATTCGGCGGCTGGCCCTGGCCAACCGACGATCCCGTCTTTCCGCGTACCGAAGGCCGGCATGCCCGGCACGCCGACGGACGGCTCGAGCGGGCCGGATGACGTCCCCGCAACCCGCGAAGCCGGTCGATGCCACACATTTTCGGTGCGCCCCGCCGGCCGTTCGCTGAGATAATTTCCGGCTCATTCTGTTTTCCTCGTTTGCTGCAAATTGTCTGGCGAGATCAGGATCTCTCACGTTCGGATCAACGAGTAACTGGCGTCTGCGGCGAGGCACTCCGCCTCCGGAATTCCGAGTTCCCTGCGAACGATGTTCGTTCCTCGAACCAGCGACACCATTTTGTAAAGCGCATGGCGGCGGCTCATCCCCTCACGGCCCATGCCGCAATCGGAGCATATGACAAGCCGCTCGGCGGGGATATGCTTCAATGCCAGTCGTATGAGTTCAGCCACTTCTTCGGGCGATTCGACTTGCAGAGTGTGGTGGTCAATAACGCCAATTCCGATTTTCTTGTTCGTGATTTGTTTGCCGATAGCTTCGAGATCGATGGCTCCCGAGCTTCTCGTTTCGAACGTGATGACGTCCGAATCGACTTCGTTCAACACCTCCAGCGCCGGTTTGTACGACTGCACCTTGGCGAACATGCGCTGTTGGGAAGGATTGCCCCAACACGTGTGACACCAGACTTCGGTCTTGGCGCGCAATCCCCTGACGGTGTTGTTGAACACCTTGAGCATAAATTCGGGGTTGATGATCTTGTCGACGATACCGCGCGCTGCCAGGAGGTGGATCTGCGGTTCCTCCATCTGGATGACCGGACAGCCGGCGTTGGCGAGATCTTGCAACTCCTCGTTGAACGCGTCGCTGAGCGCCATGATGCGCGACGGTACGTCCTTGTAGTGCTCGTCCTGGACAGCGAAAGCGACAAGCTCTGGAGTGACCGTGCCGAACTTGACCGGCTTTTTCGTCAGGCGCTGCGCGGCTTTCCACAATTCCGCATACTGCATCTCGCCGCGTCCAACGGGTCCGACGATTTTCGGCATGACACGCGCTTCCAGGTAATCGTGCAGGATGTGTCCGCGAGGAAAGGCGATGCCGCCGGCGCCCGCGCGCGCGAGTTTCGGATGGATATGATCGAAGCCCGACATGTGGTGCGGCGGATAGCTGGTCCAGCTTTGGCCCCCAACGTCCTGATCGAACCGGCAATCGCCGTCGGTGCAGATGTCCAGACCGGCGATTTCCTGCTCCCGCAAATAGACCGATAGGGCGTCGGTATATTGTTCGCGGTATCTGCTACTGACCATGGCCTCCAGGAAAGACCGGGTCCCCAGGTTTTCCGTGTACCAGCTTGGACGCGGCAGCGAGCCGATAATCGTGGTTGGCAGTGTTTTCCCCGCAGTCGCTTTGAACATGATGATTTCTCCTCATGACGATTTATGTTTTAGCCGCCAACTGCGCGAATGACGCGAATGGCCCATTCGCGTCA
>QHXC01000709.1 GCA_003222815.1 Acidobacteriota bacterium
TGATTGTGTTGTTCACGAATGGGGCGCGAAGCGTGATCTGCCGGCCCTGATTGCACGGCGGAGAGGCAACGGTCGTCCAGTCGCCGGCGAGCATCTGCGCGGTTGGTACGAAGGCGGTATTTTCAACGGGCTCGGATCGCACCAGCGTCATCTGATGTCCGGCAAAGAAAAACAGTTTGTTGCGAACAATGGGACCGCCCAACACTCCGCCAAACTGATTGCGCTTCAGGCCGTCACGCTGTTGTGCAAAGGCGTTTCTCGCATTGAACACCTTGTTCCGCACGAACTCGAACAAGTCACCGTGAAAATCATTGGTGCCTGATTTTGTCACGGCATTCATCGCGCCTGCGGAATGCTGTCCATACTGTGCGGGCACCGCGCTCGTTTCCACCTTGAACTCCTGAAGTGCATCGGGAAACGGAAGAGGCAGATTCAGATTGCCGTAAGGATCGTTGTGTGTCCCCCCGTCGAGCAGATACGTCAGGCCGTTGTTCAAACCGCCGCCGACGGAAATGACATCGGTCGGCCAAGTGCGATTCGTCCCTTGCGTGCCTCCGCCGACGGCCGCTCCAGACAGGATGATCAATTCCGTCACCTGCCGCCCGTTCAGCGGCAGCTCGAGTACGCGCACATTGTCGATCACCTGACCGACGCCCGTTGCGCGAGTTTCGACCAGCGCCGCATTGGACTGCACCTCCGGGCAGGCCCGCTTCCAGCCTGTATGGCCCCACCGGCAGATTGGGCAGAACGTATGAGCCGGTTTCGTTACTCACGACTGAACGCGTCAATCCCGTTTCCGTCTCCGTTGCTGTGACCTCCACTCCCGGCAAAACCGCGCCGCTCTGGTCCATGACAGTGCCGCTGATCTGCGCAGTGGACTGCGCCCAGACGATCGATGAACAGTTACAAAGCAACCAAATCCCTGCCAAACTGAACAGGACAACCCTCTTCATAGTGCACCTCCAACCCACCTGATTTTCGAATTGCGATACGACGAACGTCTGTGTACTGACACGCTGCCTCTTTTGTCAATAACTGGTTTGTTGCGGATTGTTGCAGGCTGCGGATCGTGTACGGTAGGTAAGCCACTGGCCACACCTGCTCCGGCCAGATAATCTATACGCGCCGGCTCTCCAGGAGCCCAAAACGAGGAGTTCAAAATGGCTAAAGTCGCATTTATTGGTCTTGGTGTAATGGGATATCCAATGGCCGGGCACCTGGCCAAGCGGGGAGGCCACGAGGTTACAGTGTTCAACCGGACGACTGCGAAAGCGGAACGGTGGGCCGCGGAATATGCTGGCAAATCCGCGACTACGCCTAAGCTCGCCGCTGAGGGCGCGGATTTCGTGTTCACCTGTGTCGGCAATGACAACGATCTGCGATCGGTCACTTTCGGAGCTACAGGTGTGTTAGCGGGACTGAAGAGAGGGGCAGTTTACATCGACAACACAACCGCGTCGGCAACAGTAGCCCGCGAGTTGTACCAGGCCGCGAAGGAACGAGGCTGCGGCAGCCTCGATGCTCCAGTATCGGGTGGCCAGGCAGGCGCGGAAAACGGCCAATTGACTGTTATGGTCGGCGGCGATCCTGACATTTTCGAGGTGGCCAGGCCCGTTATCAGCAGCTATGCAAAGATGGTGGGTTTAATGGGACCTGCCGGGGCCGGCCAACTGACGAAGATGGTCAATCAGATCTGCCTTGCAGGTGTCATCCAAGGCCTTGCAGAGGGTATCCACTTTGCGAACAAGGCCGGGCTCGATGTCGACCAGGTGATCGGGGTGATCTCGAAAGGAGCCGCGCAGTCCTGGCAAATGGAAAACCGATACAGGACGATGGCGGTAGGCAAATTCGATTTTGGTTTTGCGGTCGATTGGATGCGTAAGGATCTAGCCATCATACTGGAGGAAGCCCGCAAGAATGGGGCAACACTTCCCGTGGCCGCGTTGATCGATCAGTTTTACGCCGAGGTGCAGGCAATGGGCGGCCGGCGTTGGGACACATCCAGCCTTATTGCCCGCCTAAATCGACAGTAGGTTTATCCGAACGTTTTCGATTCTGGCGTGGGCGCATGGCTTACAGCTCTTGGTGCAGACTGTCCTTAGAATGTACTTTTCGCCGGTGACAGTGGTGGCGAACATTGTCGGCGAGCTGGATGAATTACACGCCCTCATGTTGAAAGCGTTAGGGGGATCGTGACGGGAATCACGATCGCTTACCATGGCGCTTGGATGCTCCTCCTTATATATAAGGATAGAGTCCGTTACTCCGTTAAGAACAGTTTGTCTGTAAGTGATTGGAACATGCGGCCGAAAAGCTGAGCGGCGCTGCAGACAAAACAATACAAAGATTTCATCGATCGCCTGACGCGGCGCCGATCTGGACAAACCTGGAGCGATTCT
>QHXC01000710.1 GCA_003222815.1 Acidobacteriota bacterium
CACCTCGAGATAGGTTGCATTGTCATTGGACGTGCATTGCGCCGTCAGCAGCCCGGGAACGCTTACCCATGGCGTGTTGATGGGCCGCTCCGGGACGACCCACGGTTTGGGCGGAGTCGTTCCCGTGATGGTACGGCCATCCGTGGAGAGATACGCGTGCAAGTCGCCGATGCCGCCACCGAGCGCCGCCGGGTTCGTGCACGCGGCGGCCATGTTCTGGCCGGTGACTTTGCCGAACCGCGTGTTGGCTGGCGGCGGTAGCGTCGAACGGAACGACGCGTATGTGATGACGCATCCGGTCTGTGAAGCCGAATGGCAAAGCGGCACGTGCTGGAAAGCGCCGCCGACATCCTTCCCGCGCGGAACGGCCAGCGTGGCGCCAGGCAGGATCGCCGAAACCATGCGCGACTGCACCGGTTTGCCGTCGATCTCTTTCCGAATGAGTTCCGCGAGGATGAACGAGCCCTGCGAGTGGCCGATGAGCACGAAGCCGCGACCCTTGTTGTCGTGCTCGAGATAATAGTTCCACGCATCCCGCACGTCGTCGTACTGGAGGCCGCGGTCCAGTGATGCGCCGCCACCTCCGCTGCCAAGCAAGCGGCGGAGTCCCGCCAGAGTGACCTGCCGGTACAGCGGCGCGTACCGGCGGCACTTCGATCCGAAGCGCGCGAACTGCTGCCGGATGACGTTCAGTTCAGCAGGATCGGCGGTCATGTCGCTGTTCGGCGCCGGATCGCGGTGGCCGTGAGGTCGGCGTCGCAGGCGTCGTGCTCGCCGGGCCGGCACAGCCACGACCGGCTGTCGGCGTAATCGTTCGGTTGTTGGTTAGATGTTGATGTAGAAGACTGTGCCGGTTGGGCTGAAGCCGTTCCCGCGAAACCCAGACACGTGGCCAGCGCCGTGAAGATAAACTGTTTTAACACTGAAGCCTCCCGCTTTTCTCGCCCGTTTGCATGTCAACGTTCACCTCGACCCTGGTGGCTTCGCCTGGTCGGTGGGAATGGCGTTGACAGGCGGCGCACCCGGGCCGGACGAGCCGAGCAGCAGTTTGCGGCCGTCAGGGAATGTCACGTTGCGTCCGTTCGCTCGCAGGAGGGAATAGTCTCGCGCCTGATAGCCGTCAACGACGATTTCGGTTCCCACTGGCAGGGTGTCTCTCGTGACGCCACGCCTGAGCAGCGAGTTCGGACTTCCGCCCTCGACCATCCAGACTTCCTTGGCTCCATTCGGCTTCGTTACCTCGACGTGGATCCAGGCGTGGGGATTGACCCACTCGATCTTCACGATCTTGCCCTTCAGCAGAACCGGCCGGTTCGGGTCGAATTCACCTCCAAACGCATGATGCGCGATCGCCGGTATGGCAGCGGCGAGCAAGAACGCCGCTGCTCCGGCAAGGGAAACCAGGACCTTCATTCGCATCGGAATCACCCCAATCGTTTTCCGTTCTGGTTCACTTCTTTGTCTTCGCCGCCTCGTCAGCCTCTCGCAGCCGCGCGCCCCGCAAAACATCGCCCAGCGCGTAATTGGCCTCGTGGCAGGCGTATTCATAAATATGTTCGCCGGTTGCGGGCCAGGTGTACTCGCCGGTCCAGGCCTTTGCCCACGTTGCAGGATCTTCGATCGTGAAGCGATATAGGAGCGTTTTGGGGTCGACGCGCGAGAAGCGCTCGATCACGTGCAGATCCTCACTCGATCCTCTGAACCGGGTCTTGTCGGTGAAATTGGTGGTGTCGACGACCAGCGTGTCGCCCTCCCAGTGACCGACCGAGTCCCCCATCCACTTGCGGATTTTTTTCGGAAGATGCTGGGCGTTCATCCGGACGATTCGCGCATCATGGACCATCTCGGTAAGGATCATCACCGCATCCCGCGTCTGCACGATCTGATGGAGATTGTTGTAAAAATAGTTCGGCAGCACCGGCGGGCCCGGGCGCCGCGGGTACCGGACCGTAGGGTCCAGACCTGAGCGCCATCGCAGGCCGCGCAGTATGGGCTTGAATGTCGTAATTGGCTTCGTTGAGCGCCTGCCAGACCCCGTTGAGGTCCGGCTTGCCGCTGGCTGTCCGCGGCGCACGATACACCGGAGCCTGGCCGGCCACCGGCATAAACGCGACCGCAAGCACTGCACCCACGGCAGCCACAGCGACAGCCGTTATCGCGTTCTGAACCTTTTTCCACATTCGACCGAATCCTGTTCTTAGTTAGCGTCGAATATACGGCAACCGAGCTTTACGAGGGAAGAGAGAATCACCCGCGGTCAGTTCGTCAATGCGTGATTGGGTTG
>QHXC01000340.1 GCA_003222815.1 Acidobacteriota bacterium
AACCGCATCGGTCGAATCGTTGAGGAGACTCTTCATCGAACGCCTGAAGTTGTTTCGACGACACGGAGGACCGGACGCGCCGAATTGGATGAGCACGCCGCTGGAGTCAATGCGAGTGAAATAGAAGTCGTCACGAAACAGCTTGATCGGCCACAGGCCGCGATTATGGAAGAAGTCCGGCAGAATCTTTCCCAGATTCCGGGTATCACCTCCGAAGTGGGGCAGCCCATGTCGCATCGTATGGACCACTTGCTGTCGGGCACGCGCGCTCAGATTGCGATAAAGTTGTTCGGACCGGATCTCGTGACGCTTCGGAACAAAGCGGAGGACATTCGAAAGGTGATGGAAACCGTGCCGGGTGTCGTCGATCTCATGGTGGAACCCCAGGTCGGCGTTCCCCAACTCCAGATCAATATGAATCGAAAGCAGGCCGCCGCCGTGGGACTCCGTGCCGACAATCTTGCCGAAACCGTCGATACGGCGTTTAATGGCGAGGCCGTATCGCAGGTCCTGGAGAATCAACGTACCTTCGATCTTGTCGTTCGTTTCAATGATGCGGCGAGACAATCCGCGGAGGCGATTGCATCGACGCTGATCGACACGCCCATCGGAGCCAAAGTGCCAATCAATCAAGTGGCATCCGTTCAAGTGGATCAAGGACCGAACACGATCAACCGCGAAAACGTTCAGCGCCGCATCATCATTCAATCCAACGTGGCGGGACGAGATCTCGGTTCCGTGATCAATGAAATCCGTCAGAAGATCGCCCGCGGCGTGGCGCTGCCGGAAGGCTACTTCGTCCAGTACGGAGGCCAGTTCGGAGCTCAGGAAGAAGCAGCGCGCAAGATCACCGTCATGAGCGTGGTCGCAATCGCGGGAATCTTTCTTCTGCTTTATTTGGCACTCGGCTCCGGACGGCTCGCGCTACTCGTCATGGCCAACTTGCCATTGGCGCTCATTGGAGGCGTCATCATGGTCTTCGTGTCAGGGGGCACATTGTCTGTAGCCTCCCTGGTTGGTTTCATCACGTTGTTCGGGATCGCTACTCGAAATGGCATCATGCTGATCACCCACTATCAGCACCTGGCAGCAGAGGAAAGTGTTCCGTTCCGGCAATCCATCATTCAAGGTTCGCTCGAACGGCTGAGCCCGATTTTGATGACCGCGCTGGTGACGGGCGTCGGGCTCGTCCCACTCGCGCTTGGAGTCGGCCAGCCAGGCAAGGAAATCCAGCAGCCGATGGCCGTCGTCATCCTCGGTGGTATTGTGACATCCACGTTCTTGAACATGATTGTTATTCCGCCACTCTATTTTCGATATGGCAGGGCAGGAGTTCGAGTTGAAGATGAAGTCTATTCACCGGGAGCCGAGGCCTCGCCGGCCGGGGATTAGGAAGGTTGATGCAGATGACGATGCGGCTTTTCTCGAAACGAGTTCTCGCAACCGGTTTCGTTTTACTTTTAGTTTTGCCGGTCCTTTGGCCGGCGACAGCGAGCGCGCACGGCGTATCGAAGCGCGACGCGTCCTTTGTGCAGTCCAACGCAGGGAGGGCGATCGGACCATTTTTATATCTGGGCGCAAAGCATATGGTCACAGGTTATGACCATCTGCTTTTCCTGGTTGGCGTGATATTTTTTCTCTACAAATTGAGAGATGTCGTTCAGTACGTCAGTCTCTTCACCATTGGGCACAGTGTCACGCTACTGGTTGGGGTCTTGGGCGGCGTTCACGCGAACCCCTATGTTATCGATGCCATCATCGGTCTTTCGGTCGTCTACAAAGCTTTTGACAACATGGATGGCTTCAAGCGCTTCTTTGGGTTTCAACCCAACACCAAGGCCGCGGTACTCGTCTTTGGTTTGTTTCATGGCTTCGGCCTGGCCACCAAACTCCAGGAATTGGCGCTGACCCAGAACGGCCTCGTCACCAACATTCTCAGCTTTAACGTCGGGGTAGAGATCGGACAGGTCTTGGCATTGACCGGCGTTCTCATCGGTTTGAGTTACTGGCGTACTCACAGTGGTTTTCTCCGGCACGCCTTCGCAACCAATACAGCATTAATGGCGGGTGGGTTCATTCTTGTGGGCTATCAACTCGCGGGGTATTTCACGCAATGATCGACGAAGAAACCATGTCAACCACATTAGAACATCCATCGAAAAAAAAGATCGCCCAGGCGACTGTGGTGGCAATTCTGATCGCGGGCGTTATTTTAATTACGGCGGTGCTGCCGGCGGAGTATGGCATCGACCTGCTAGGCACCGGTGCGGCTTTGGGCCTTACCGATCTTTCGAAGCCGGCGGCCGCGCAGCCACCAAAACCGGTTCCTGCATCCGCCACTCCGGTCGATCCTTCGGTCTCAAGCCCCAAGCCCGAACCCTCGGGAAATGGTGAAGCGCCTGTCATCCCAGGTGTCTTCACAGCCCAACCCAGCCGGTACAAAATCGATTCGCGCGAACTCAGGCTTGCCCCTGGCGAAGGCATTGAGATCAAGTACCACCTGCAAAAGGGTGCCGGCATGGTGTACTCCTGGACCGCGAACGGAGGAAATGTCCTCTATGAATTCCATGGCGAACCGGATGTCAAACCTGCGGGATCGCCAGAGGACTACTTCGAAAGTTACGAGAAAAATGACACCGTAGGAAAAGACCAAGCCCACGGAACATTTACTGCCCCAAGTACGGGAATCCACGGCTGGTTCTGGGAAAATCAATCGGGCGGACCTGTAACGATCAAGCTGTTTTCTGCTGGTTTCTACGATTTCATCATGCAGAACAAGGACGATATAAGGACTCGTCTGCGGCCATCGGACCTGAAGTAACGCCGGCAGCGTAACGTTCGTGATTCATGACACGGCTTTCCCTGAAATTCCAGACTCGATGCTGCTTGAGGCAATGGGTATCCGGACTTCGAATGTTGTTCCTTCGCTAGAAGTGCTGACCACATGGATCGATCCTCCATGGGCCTCAGCGATCCAACGTCCTATCGACAAACCAAGCCCGGCGCCACCCGCCTCTCGCGATCGGGCCTTATCCGCGCGATAAAATCGCTCGAAAATGAACGGCAGATCCTCGTTCGCGATGCCGATTCCAGTGTCGCGCGCCGTCATCACGGCGCGGTTACCATCGCTCTGGAGATCGATCGCAATACGACCACCCGGCATCGTGTACTTGATGGCATTGTCTATGAGAATCAGGAACAAGCGGCGGAGTGCGTGGGCGTCGGCGTTCACGAGTATCGGACCCGGGCCGAACGAGTGCTCAAAGTGAATCGGCTTGAGGTGTGCAAGGGGATCGCTTTTGATACATGCTTCACGAAGAACCGGAACGATGTCGATGGTTTCAAAGCTCAGTGCCTCTCGACCGGAATCCATCCTGGCCAGGGTCATCAGGGTTTCGATGAGCTGGCTCATCCACTCGGCCTCTTCCAGGATCTGGCTAAGGCCTTCTCGATACTCCATCTCGTTCCGCTCGCGGCGCAGCGAAAGTTCCGCCGTAGTGCGGATGAGCGCTACCGGCGTTCGAAGTTCATGTGAAGCGTCTCCTGTAAACTGTGTGATCCTCCGGAAGGCGCTCTCCAGGCGATCCATCATCTGATTAAAAGTTTCGGAAAGCCGCTGTAGTTCATCACCAGTCTCCGCAATGGCAAGACGCATGGACAGGTTGTGCTCGCTGACGGATCGCGCTGTACGTGTGATTTCGTCGACGGGAGCCAGTGCTCTGCGGCTCATCCAATATCCTCCCGAAGAGGCCAGAATCAGGACAATAGGAATGGAAGCCACAAGTAGCCACCGGAAATCTCCCAGGATGTGGTAGGCCTCGGCAAGAGGAGCAGCTAACTGGATCGTGTAGTCGTTTCCGTGAACTTTCACACTAGCGGATAAAATCCGCAATGGAATTCCTTTGAGTTCCAGGGTTTCGTAGCGCGACTTGTTGAGTGCTCCGGCAGGCAGCCCGATGTCGTAGTCGCGGATGGAGACGGAGCGGAAGATCCAGCTTCCATCGGCGTGCGCGACCTGGAAAAGATCGCCCCCAGGGCGCAATCCGGAATGCTCTCGAAACTCGTAACGAATGTCCTCCAAAGACGCGGCGGGGTCGTGACGCTCCATGATCCTCTGGACTCCAGCGAGCCTGCTTTGCAGGTCCTCGTCGATCGTGGCGTGAACACTCTCCCGCATCGCCAGGAAAATTCCGGCGCTAAAGGCCGTGAACGATACAAGAAGAACCGCGGAGTACCACAACGTCAGGCGCACTCGGATGGACCGCATTCTCATGAGTCTTGCTCTTCCTGAAGCACGTAACCGAAACCGCGGATGGTGTGAATCAGTTTCACCTTGTTACCGTCGTCAAGCTTGTTGCGAAGGAGCCTCACAAACGCATCCAGCGTATTGCTTTCGATCGAAGAGTCAAAGCCCCAGACAGCTTCTATGATCGTGTTGCGAGACAGGACGCGGCTCGCATTCCTCATCAGAAACTCCAGGAGCAAGTATTCAGTTTTCGTCAGATGCACCGGCCTGGAACCTCTCCGGACCTGGTGAGTGGCCGTGTCGAGAACGAGGTCCGCGATCCTGATCTCCGGCAAATGCTCGATGGGACCTCGCCGGACCAAAGCTCGAATCCGCGCCAGGAGCACATCGAAAGCGAAAGGTTTGGTTAAATAGTCGTCCGCACCGAAATCCAAGCCCTTCACGACGTCCTGAACGCCGTCACGTGCAGTCAGCATGAGGACGGGAACTCGGTTGTCGGACTGCCGCAACCGGCGAACCACTTCGAAGCCGTTGATACCCGGAAGCATGATGTCTAGAACAACGAGATCGAAGGCGTACGAATCACTCAATTCCAGTGCTTCAGCGCCCGTGGATGCCAGCGTCACCGAGTGCTTCTCTTCTTCCAGACCCCGCTTCAGGAGCTTGGCCATTTTCAGTTCATCCTCGACGACCAAAATTCGCATGCTCCGCCTTTTTCAAACCGGAGAATACCGCGGCTTTCTGAAAATCTCATGAAAACAGCCATTCGCCCTGTGCCTTTTCGCCGAGGTTCTGGTTCTTCAGGCAATTTTCAGATGGGGCGGGTAGGATAAATGGAGGTTAGAGAGGACCTATGAAACACCTTTGCGCAGTCGTCCTGAGCATCGGACTGTGCAGGCCTATGACGCTCTTGACACGACGGCGAGTCCGAGAAGCGCGGATGATTGCGAAGGCGCTAAAGTCACCGCGGCACCCGATCCTGGTGCATATCATTCCGGTCCGTCGATGCAATCTGTCCTGCAGGTATTGCAATGAATACGATGGTGTCTCCAAACCCGTCCCGACGGCAGAGATGCTTCGGCGTATTGATTTGCTCGCGGCGCTTGGTACCACTGCCGTTCATTTGAGTGGCGGCGAACCGCTGCTTCATCCTGAACTCGACACCATCATCCGCCGCATTCGCGAGCATGGGATGCTTGCAGGTGTGTTGACGAATGGATACCTGCTTAGCTTCGAACGCAACCCGGATGAAGTCTCAAAAAAGAGTTTGAAAGTACTGGATCAGAAACTCCAGTGGCTGGCTGAGTGCGCCCGATTCGACGTCAATATCAACTCGGTTTTGGGCAGTGCGATTCGCAATCCGGAGGACGCGCTCTTCGTTACCCGGCGAGCGCTGGGCCTCGGCTTTAACAGCACGGTCGGCATCATCCATGATCACTCCGGACAGCTTCGTCCTTTGAGCCAGAAGCAGAAAACAATTTACGATGAGATTGCGAACCGCGGCGAAAAGAAGTTCTCCGACTTTGTTCACTACAGTCAATTCCAAAATAACCTTGCCCAGGGCTTACCGAATGAATGGCATTGCCATGCCGGCAGCCGATATCTCTACGTTTGTGAAGATGGGCTGGTCCATTACTGTTCCCAACAACGAGGATATCCCGGAATTCCTTTGGATCAGTACACGCCTGATCATTTGGAACGCGAATACCATACGGTCAAGGCCTGCGCACCCTATTGCACGATCGGCTGTGTGCATCGAGTATCCGTCATTGACCAGTTTCGCGAACAGCCGCGGGAGTCGCTCTCACGATTCTTCCCGCAAGGGCTGCCCGCACCCGTCCGCATTCTGAAGTGGCTGTTTTTGCCGAAAGCCGATGGCCGCGAGACCGTGTTCGCTGCCTTGACGCTGAAGCTGTTCCGATTGCGTTGATCGGTCTAACCTATGTTTCCCCGCGCTGAAGACGTTGTCTTGATACTTCTAGAACTGTTCAGCGGTGTCATCGGAGCGTTCTCGCCGTAAATGCCTTCTACGGCCCCGGCATAACACCCCTACCCAGCTTTGGCGCTGTGACGGCTTTTGCAGCGCCCAGGCAGATAAGGTGCTCTATCGACTTCGAGTTTTGAGAATCTCCTTATCATGCACGTAGATGGCACGGGCACGCTTAGACCGCAGGTCGCCAGCGTTTTTACACTCTATTCCGGCACACCATAATTCCATATTTGGGCGGGTTCCAATCCGGCCGCCGGCACGCCGACGTACAAGCTCGTCCCAAAGAAAACACCGGTGGCCGAGGGCGTAAATCCGTTTGCGCTCCGCATCGAAATAAACGTCGTCGCATGATCCGCCCACAGGAACTCTCGCGACCTCTTTGCCAGTATCGGTATCAAGTACGACCAGCAACGGAGGTCTCCGGGTGACGACGAAGAGCCGGTGATCGTCTTCATCGAGGGCCATCGGATAGTTGGCTTTGGGCCCGTTCAGCTCCCACTTGGTCAGCCCGCCGGTTTTCCGGTCGATAACATTGACGCTGTTGTCGTCCGGCACGTTGACGAAAATGCGAGACCCCTTCTTTTCTAATTGGAACGACTCGGAGTGACCGCCACTACCCTTGAGGTCCTTCTCGACATGCTCTTCCGTTGCTGCGTCGATCATGGCGATGCCTCCCACGATGCCGACAAAAACCCGCTTTGAAGCTTCATCCCAGCGAACGTTGTCCGTATCGGATTCCTCGCCCAACGCGATACTCTTGCGAAGGGCGTATGTCTTGCCGTCATAAACATTGACTTTGCCGTTTCCTGCGTTGGCCACGAAGATTTTGTCGAATTCGGGAACGTACAGTACGCCCTGAGGTTCGTCCAATCCCTGGATGCTGTGCACGACCTTGCCCTCGAAGGTATTGATAATCTCCAACGAATTGTTACCCAGGGCGGCAAAAATCAGCAGCCGGCGTTTGGGGTACGCGGTAAAGTGATCGATGCGACCGGTGACACCCGGCACGGGAATTCGTTGGATGAGTTGGAGTGGCGGAAGTTCGCGTCGCGTCGGGGGAGCTGTGTCCGCAGTCGGCGCGGTGCGGCACGAGGCCAAGAAAGCCATGGCCACCAGCGCGAGGAGACCCACTATCGCAGAGACTGTCTTCATATTTTCCTCCAGTGAGATCTGGCTTCGTGATTTCCTCTTCAGAGAAACAACACTTGAGAGTCCGAACGAAAATAAGAGCAGGAGTCATGCGTATCTAGCAGGTATTACCAAATTATCTGGGGCTACTTGCCCACGACGAGGACGACGAATGTATTTCCCCTCGCCGCCGCTCCCCGCGGCCCAGGGCCAATCCATTTCGGTCCTCGACGCGCTCCTCACGGCTGCGGTTCGAAGACCAGGATTGCCGCTTCTTCCTTGTCATTCGCTGGAGCGGCGACGTAATAACGACTGAGTTCCGGCGACCAAAACGACGTACCGGCGCCGGGCCGCGTGGGAATCCTTCCAATTTGTGTGTAGTGATCGGCGTCGTGTTGTTGGTATACGAACACAGAGCCAACATCGAAGCCCCTTCCGCCGGAAACGTAGACGCGCTTATGAGGCGCATCAAAATAGACGCCATCCATGCCCTCGACCGTTGGAAGGTTTGCAACTTCCTTGCCAGACATGGAGTCCATGACAATCATTGCCGGAGGCGTGCGGGTACCGATGAGCAGCCGGTGCGTGGCTTGATCAAATGCCCCATCGCCCGGCCGTTGGCCGCTTACAGGCCAAGTGGAGAGAATCTGGCTCTTTCCCGCATCAATGACCTCGATCTTACTGGCGACAGAATCGAAAACAAACAGTGTTTGTCCGGACTTGTCCAGCAAAATCTCGGCCGGGCGGACACCTACTTGGATGTCGCCAATGTGCTTGTCATGTTCGGCGTCGATGACTCCAACTTCTCCGTAGTCCTTCTTGGCAGAGGCACCACCATATCCTACATAAAGCTTTTTGCCGTGCGGATCGTAGGTTACGCGATTAGCACCCAGGTCCAGGTGAATCGTGTTGAGAAGATCGAGAGTATCCCCACGAAACACTTTGAGCGTATCGTCATTTTCATTTGCGACGAACACCTTGTTGAGCGCCGGGACGTAGGCCACTCCTTGAGGCGCCTGGAGGCCGGGGACGCTGCGCGCCCATTTCCCTGCCTTCAGGTCCACCACTTCTAACGTGCCATTTTCCAAGCCCGCAACGAATAGACGCTTACCCCTGACATCTACATCCATGTGATCAATGCGCCCTTTTACATTCGGCAAGGGGATTTTTTGGATCAGCTTGAGCGGTGACTTATCCTGACTGTGGATGCTCAGGACGGGTGCTAACAAGAGCCCCATGATCCATAACAGCAAGCGTCGCTTTTTCATCATTTCCTCCAGAGTGTCCAGAGCGGGTCTTCCTGCCATTCTCAGGCTTCTTACTTAACATCCATTTCCCGCAATTGGCCATACATTGGCCACGCGATCCACCGACAGTATGGTGCATCCTACCGCCGCCATCTGAAAATTAACTGAACAACCCGAAATAATTTTGCTGTGGGCGAAATTCAGCAGATTTTCAGACTCGCGCCGCATCATATAACGATCGACTCGATACACTTAATGGAGGCTCCAATGAAAACACTGGCAACAATAGTGTTCATGAGCGTAGCGCTGGCTGTTGCGGCAGAGGCCCAGACCGTGAACTTCGACAATGCCGCCGCGGGCACTGCGCCCACAGGCTGGACCGCCACCAAGACCGGCAGCGGCGACGCGAAGTGGACGGTCGAAAAAGACGATACGGCGCCCAGCAAGCCGAATGTACTGAAGCAGTCCGGCGTGGCCACATATCCGGTCTGCTTCAAGAACGACACGAGCCTGAAAGACGGCTTCGTGGAAGTGAAGTTCAAACCGATCTCCGGCAAAGAAGACCAGGCGGGTGGAGTCGCTTGGCGCCTCAAGGACGCGGACAACTACTACATCGCCCGCGCCAATGCGCTTGAGGACAACGTCACCATATACGACACTGTCAACGGGCGGCGCACCGAAAGGAAACGGACGAATATGAAGGTCGCCACCAACCAATGGCATACTCTGCGAGTTGACTTCCAAGGCAGCCACTTCACCGTGACCTTCGACGGGAAGAAAGCTATTGAGTGGGACGATCAAACCTTCAAGGATGCCGGCAAAGTCGGCGTTTGGACCAAGGCCGACAGCGTGACGTTGTTCGACGATTTCAACTACGGCGCCAAGTAGCCGCAACGCCGCAGCACTCTTCGCAAAGTGGGGCGACACCAAAGCAACGATGTTCCTGGTGGCCCTGAAGTCAGAATGTGAACCGCGTCTGCAGCTCCAGCCGGCGGTTGTTCGCAGCCTCGGAGAACCCACCGAAGCCTGCGCCGCCGGCGGGTTGATTGGCGTGCCCGAAGAGTGGCGACGTGATATTGCCAACGATTGGCCCGGGATTCGTGTGATTGAGGATGTTTTGCGTGGCCAGGGAGATGCTTAGATTGTAGCGGCGCTTGAAGTCGCTTCGTCCGCGTGAAGAGCCCTGTGCGGCCTCCGCAGGCTTCGGACCGAAACTAACAGTCTTCGTGATTCGCAAGTTTGCGAAAATCGTCCCCGGACCACGCCCATAGTTTCGATGCAAGATTGTCTCGTCCGGTGTTGGACTGGGATCGAGCCAGCCATAGACAGTTTGGATTGCGCCAGACTTGCTCGGATCTGTAGCAATGCCGGGCCGTCCGTTGAACAAGGTCGTGCCGTAAATATCGCGGCCGACCGTGACATCGAAAGGCGGTCCGGAGGCCACATTCACCAGCGGACTGAACGCCACATTCCACTTCGTGTTGATCGATCCTCCGAAGCTCACGCGATGCCGCACGTCCGTTGAGGCCGGTCCATACTCCCCGGCAAAGCTGTACGGATTCGCTGGAAACGTGCCGAGTCCGTCGGTATTGCTCATCGCTCGATTCAGGGTGTACGACCCTGTCAGCGACACATACTTATTCGCTCGGGAGTTCAAGTTCACGATCAATTGATTCTGATTGTAGAGCCCGGACGATTCCATAAGAAAAACGGCGCCAAGCGGCCCGAGAGGATATACGCCGCTGCCCGAAACAGCCGGATCATAGGTTCCCGGCAGCGGGGCGTTGACGTTGCGCGATCGCAACATGTGTAAGCCGTGGGAATTGGCGTACGTGATCGCAAGCGTGGTGTTGAGCGGGAGCTGCCGCTCAATGCTGATCGTTGATTGGAAAAAAGTTGGAGCGACCAGACGCGGACTCACTTCTTCGCGAATCTGCAGGAACTGAAACGCGGCCAGAGAAGAGATCGAAGGAATGGAAGGAAAGAAATCCAGATTCGTCATCACGTATTGCTGCTGGCGGATGCCATTGCGGCGAAGCGCCGTCATCGTGTTTGCCAGACCGAAGCGGTCGTAGAACGTTCCGAACCCGGCCCGGAGTACCGTCTTCGGGCGCGCGTTGCTCCCCTTAGCACCTGGAGCCCACGCGACACCGATGCGGGGTGCGAAATCATGCCGGTCATGAATATTGGTCTGCGCCTCATAGCGGAAGCCGACGCTCATGGTCAGAGCCGGACTCACTTTCCAGTCATCGCCTGTGAACGCGCCGACATCGAACTGACTCGCCGACAGATTGGGATCGCCCGCTCCAATGCTGAACTGCGTCGCCCCGCCGCCCAGACTCGCGATCTGTGAAGGAGAGAACCCGATCTTTTGGAACAGCAGTGTCCGCTGGTACCGCTCGATGGAGGTGATCGGCGCCACAATTAGTTGACCTGCAGAATTCAGTACGGGACGGTTATTCGCATCCAGAACCGGCGCAGCGCCGCCGCCAAACGTGAACGTTCCATTAAAGTTTTGCCGGGATATGTTGTCGTCCGACTGGCGGCGCAGCCGCACACCAAAGCGCCAACTGTGCGCTCCGTGAATGACGGTCACGTAGTCCTGAAACTCGTGATTGTTCTGTGTATCGAACGAATGTCCCGCCGGCGAGGCGCCGCCGTTGAATGATCCGAGAACCTGGATAGCGGGACCGAGAGTATTCGGCGTGATTTGGTTGGTCGACCGCGAAAACTGGAACCGTATCTCGTTGACTATATTCTCGGCAAGCACAGCCGTCTCTGTAGCCTGAATTGTATGAGCAGCGGTCGTCGTACGAAGACCCCGCGAAATCAGATTGAAACCGCCGATGCCGGCAAAGGGAATATCGACGTGCGTGAAGCTGTACCGCGCCGTCAGCGTGTTGTTCGCGCTGAGTTGGTAATCCGTCCGCGGATTGATGCCCCACCGGCGCTGCGGAATCCGGAACACGTCCGTGAAGGGATTGACGATGCTCAGCGTGACCGGATCAAGCGTCGTGCCGTTGATGATGGCGCCATTGTCCACCGCGTCGCGCCGGAGATCGAGAAAGAACGACGCGCGCTTGCCCATCGGACCACCCAGGTTCCCGCTGTACTCCTTCAGCAAAAACGGCGCCTTCTGCTGCGCGTATGGATTACGGGAATTCCAGAAGTCGTTCGCGAAGTTGAAGGACTCCGAGCCATGAAACTGGTTGGTTCCCGGCCGGGTCAATATCTCGATACGGCCGGTGCCCAGCCTGTCGTATTCCGCCGAGAACGGATTCTGATTGATTCGGATCTCGCGGATCGACTCTTTCGATGGAGCCTGGCCGCCACTGAATCCATCGATAAAGACCGATGCGCCACCCGGCCCGGCGCTCGGACCAGCAATAGCGATCAATTCGGCGATGAGATCATCTGGATTGTCAGAGAGCGCTTGCAAATCGTCGCCGCCAAGCACCGTCGCACTGGCGTTGTTCGCCGGTTCGGGAGTCACAGTGGCAGCACGATCCTCGACCGTTATCTGCTGCACGACCCCGACCAGTTTCAACCGAAGATTCAATGTTTGAACCCCCGGCCTAATCACAACTTTCATCGGCTCGGTCGTCAGATCCGGTGCGGAAGCTTGCACAGTGTAGTTGCCGGGAACTATACCGGTGATGGAATACGATCCGTTATCTGTTGCGGTGGCCGTCTGTGGGCTTCCCCCGGTTCCGGCGAGCGTTACCTTTGCGCCGGGTACGATCGCGCCCGATTCATCAGTGATCACACCGCGTAAGACGGCAGTTTGCGCAAATAGCGCAGACGAAAAGAAAAGCGGCAGCGTGACGTTAAGTAACAACTTCATTATGGCGACTCCCTGAAAACTCTAAATCGCATGCTGCAGCCAAAGTACAGAATTGTCGAAACAAGGCATCACGGCTAGAACTGGTAGCGCATCGAGAGCTGGAGGCGCCGCGCGGGTCTGGCCGAGATTGCTTGTCCAAAAAACGGTGAACTCAGGGTGCCGACATAATTGTCGAAGCTCACCCGGTTGGTTACATTGAAAGCGTCGATAGCGGCCGTGAGTTTGGGTCCCTTTTCGCCTTTCGTGGAATTCAGAAGAAAGTCTTTCGAGCACCGCAGATCGATGTCGACGTACCCCGGTCCGTTCAGGCTATTGCGCCGGACGCCAGCGGGCCGGTCGATCGCCAGACCATCGTGGTTGCTGTCCAGGCCAGTCGCCAAGCTGTACGGCCGCCCCGACTCCAACTGCAAAGAGGCGCCCAGATTGACCAGGCGACCCGGCTTGATCGTGCCGAGCAAGTTGAATCGTTGCCTCTGATCGAAGTCTGCTCGCGCCCACTCCCCGGACAGATCGTAGTTGTTGGCAGGAAACGCGCCAATACCATTCGTATCATTGTGCGCGTATCCCAGGGTGTACTGGGCCATGCCGGTGAAATACTTCGTCGCATTGCCGCGGAATGAAATCTCCAACGACTGCGTCACCTGCCGTCCGGAGGATTCGATTTGTCGAAGCACATTGACGGAAGGATCGGGCCGCGTCAGATAAAGCGGAGGGAGCGGAGCATTGATGTCTCTCGATCGGAACATCCCGACCCCAAGCACGCGGAAGTAGCTGACGGTTAGAGTGGTTGCGCGCTGCAGCTCTCGCTCAACAGACACGCTGTATTGAATCGTGTACGGAATCCGGACATCCGCCGCCTGGCGAACCAAACTGCTCGGTTGGGCGCTCACGCCGGCGTTCGCGTAAGGATTTGGATAGCCGGGATTCGAAATGAGAAATCGCTGCAAGCGTACCCCGTCAA
>QHXC01000341.1 GCA_003222815.1 Acidobacteriota bacterium
ATAGGCAGCGGACAGAGCCTCCGATCCGGTTACGCGACATTACAGTGCTCGTCAAAGGTCGAAGCCCAGTTGATCTATTCAGAGTATTCCGCGGCCGGAATCAAGCTTTCCGAAGCGACTGTTTTCTCATCACCGCCTGCAGCATCTGTGGAGATTCTGGCCGACACCCGCGAAGGCGCGCGCATGGGGATTGCAATCACGAATGACTCCAGTCAGGCCGCGACTTACTCCATTGACGTTTATAGCAGTACCAGCAGTTCTCCTATCGCATCGACATCGCTCGCGCTTGATGCCTACAGCAATCAAGCAACGTTTCTGGACCAACTCGTGAGTGTGCCACCGGAGATCTACGGCCCCGTGACCGTGACATCCAGCAACGGAATGGCAAGCGTGATTGGGCTCCGGTATACCGGGAATATATTTACAACGATTCCGGAAGCGGTGACGAGCACCACTTCCCCGACTGCGCGCAGCTTTCACATATTTCCGCAATTTGCGGATGGCGTACTTGATGACGGAAGCTATTATCGAACGACGGTCATGATGGACAATCCGGGCCATAGAAGCTCCAATTGCTCTCTTCGCCTGCGCGGATTGACGGTGAACGGTTCAAGTCTCTTTGACTACGGCACCCTGGAACCGGGCGGTTACGCGGTCGATACATCCATCCGCAGCATGCAAAGTTTGCGGTCCGGATATGCCGTGCTCGATTGTTCTGCTAGTGTCGAAGCTCAATTGCTCTACTCTCACTATTCGGCATCCGGAACAAAAATTTCAGAGACCACCGTTTTTTCATCGCCCAATGCCTCAGCACAGCAAGTGATGCTGTTGGCCGATACTCGCGAAGGCGCGCATTTCGCGCTGGCGATCGCAAACGACTCGGACCAGAGCCAGGAATACCTAATCTCCTTCGGCGGGAGCATCACTGGGAGCATCACTGTCGGACCTCGTAGCAATCGCGCTTTCTTCTTAGTCGAGCCGCTTGATTATTACGGACCTGTCTATGTGTCCGCTAACAAGCCGCCCAGCGTTATCGGGCTTCGATACACTGGCGAAGCTTTCACGGCCATTCCGGGAACGATCCCATAGGCGTTATCGCTTTTTGAGCCGCTCCTCCAATGCAGCGAGCCTCTCGCGAATGTCCAGCGACTGGTGCCAGTAGTGTTCGAGGATATCAATCCGTTTGTCTAGATACCTCGAACCGTTGGTGCGCATGGGCGAATTAAGCGCGCTGGGCGATATATCATGGGTGGAAACCGCGGACCGCAGTGTCACATAAGGCGTCTTACCTTAACTTAGTTTGGCCACGGGCCAGCACGCGGAGGACTTAAGAGCAGAATTTCGGCGGGCGAAAGATTCAAGAACGAAAATGTCCGGCGGAGCGGCCTTTCCCGAATGAATTCTGAGCCAAGCCTACTGCTGTTCGACAGTCACCTCGAACCGGGCCACATTCGAAGAGGTCTTAGAGCGTTCATCCACCACCCAAACTTCGTGAGTGCCGGCTGATAAGATCAATGTGTCGATGTCGTGCGTAAATTCGCCACGGTCGTTCGTCATCATCGGTAAAACCGGAAACTCGGTGCCGTCGGGTCTCCGAAGATGAGAATACACGTTGGCTTTCGGAGTGAATCCTGTTCCACGAAGATCGACGTGTCCGCTGTGCCGAACCTTCGCCGGAGCAATAGTGACTTCTGGTTTGGTTTGAGCAAAGGATGTGGTGAGGGAAAACGCGAGTAAAAAAAACGTCAGTATCTTCATACCTTGAAACAACGTGGTCGCGGGCCACCGCCCGCGACCACGTTTTGGAGACTACGTCCAGGTATAGCCCTGCGACACGATCGGCAGCGAACGGATCCGAATACCCGTCGCGGCGAAGATCGCGTTCGAGATCGCGGGTACCGCTGGTGGCAAGGAGGGTTCGCCCAGACCGGTCGGAGTGAAGTCGGTCTTAAGGAACTTGACTTCGATCGAGGCCGGCGCGTTTCTCATACGCGTCGGCTGGTACTTGTCGAAATTACTCTGAACGACGCGGCCCTGGTCGATTGTAATTTCCCACGCCATCATGTGACTCATGGCCTCGATAAATCCTCCCTGGACGAGGTTGGTGGCGTGAGTCGGGTTTACGGTCTGGCTTCCAATGTCTATCGCGGACCATACTTTATTGACTTTCAGCTTCTTCTCTGCAGTGACAGCGACTTCCACGACATAGGCGACATAGCCGGAATGCGCAAACTGGAATGCGACGCCGAGACCCGTACCTTTCGGAAGCTTGTCACGGCGGTTCTTCCAATCCGACATGTCTCTCACCGTTTCGAGCACGCCAATCGCGCGTTGGGGGTTGAACGGAGCGCCAAAGGAGACCTGAGTAAAAGCCGGAACAGGCGCCGTCGGATTGGCCAACAGATCCAACCGGTACTGTAGCGGATCCTTGCCCGCGGCGTGCGCGATTTCGTCGATGAACGACTGCATGACGAAGGAGACGCCATTGGTGCCCGGCGCACGCAACGCTCCGGTCGGGATACCGTACGGAGTGATCTGGCCTTCCGACACCCAGAAGTTCGCGACGTGTCCTCTCGGGAATTCGTTCGCCGGAATCACCGACGTGCTGCCGTGGCTAGACACATAATCCCGGAACGCGATCAGCTTACCCGATGCATCCAGGCCGGCCTTGAAATAGTGAAGGCCCGCGGGACGATAATCGTCGTGACGCATATCGTCTTCGCGCGTCCACAATAGCTTCACCGGCACACTCGGCAAGCCGGCCCTGGCGCGCTCGTCGGAGACCAGCCTGGCGATCTTCGAGACCTCGATGTCGTATTCGTTGTACAGGCGCCGGCCGAACCCGCCTCCTGCACGAACCAAATGGAATGTGACATCGCTGTTCGGAATACCGGCAGGTACCGCCGCATTAAAAATTTCTGGAGTCTGGCTCGGCGACCAGATTTCGAGTTTGCCGTCCTTGTAATGAGCCGTTGAATTCTGCGGCTCGAGAGGAGCATGAGATAGCAACGGGAAGGAATACTCGGCTTCGACGATCTTGGCTGCGGTCTTGAACGCCGCTTCAGCGTCGCCATCTTTCGCGCTTCGCGGACCGCCGCCCGCCGGGGTTTGAGACGCCTGCGTTGAGGCGAGTTGTTTGCCCTGCGCGAGGTAGCCGGCGCTGCTCTGCGAAGCGACCGGACCCTCGTCCCAAACGACCTTCAGCGACTTGCGCGCATTGTTCGCCAGCCACCAGTTGTCGGCGACGATGGCGACACCAGAGGCCCAATTCACATTCGGACCGGCTGGAGGCGCACCGGGCGCGGGAGCAGGCCGCAGCGGAGGCGCATCCACGATGAACGCGTGCTTCACGCCGGGCAGCTTCTTGATTTCGTCCAGATTCGCGCTCATCACCTTGCCGCCAAACACCGGGCATTTTTCATAAACTGCGAAGAGCATGTCTGGAGAATTGACGTCGATGCTGAAGGCCGGCTTTCCGGTAACGATTGCGAAATTGTCGACTCCCGGAGTCCCCTTTCCAATGATTTTAAAATCCTTCGGATCCTTCAGTTTCACCGTGGAGAGTTCGGGCACGGGCATGTTCAATGCCGTTTCCGCCAGCGACGCATACGTCGCTGTACGTTTGCTGGGTGTGTGCGTCACGACCCCTGAGCCTGTTGTCAGTTCCGCTGCCGGTACGTTCCATCGCTTTGCTGCTGCGGCAACCATCATGGCTCTTGCTGTGGCGCCGACATTGCGCATGGGCTGGTAGTTCTGTGGAGTCGCTGTGGAACCGCCTTCTCTTTGACCTACCGTGGGCGCGCCCATGTCTCGGGCATACTTGTCATCGCGATCGCTCTGCTCGATTTTTACTTGCTTCCAATCGACGTCGAACTCATCGGCGACGATCGTGGGCAGCGAGTTCCGGATGCCCTGTCCCGTCTCTGGGTTCTTGGCAACGATCGTAAATGTGTTGTCGGGATGCACCTTGATATAGGTGTTGGGATTGATTGGCGTGACTGGCGGAGCGGCGCCTCGCTGTTGCGCGAGTAACCCGTTTTCGGTGTAGAAGCCGATCAAAATCCCACCGCCGGCCAGCGCGCTGATTTTAATAAAGGAGCGACGATTGAGTTGTTTTGTTTTTGTTTCCATAGCGCCCTCCTATGCCTTCCTCCCGCCGTTAGCGGCGAGGTGAATGGCTTCGCGGATCCTGAGATAGGTTCCGCAGCGGCACACGTTTCCGGTCATGGCCTGGTCGATGTCTGCATCCGTTGGCTTCGGTTTGCTAGCCAATAATGCAGCGGCCGACATGAGCTGTCCCGCCTGGCAGTACCCGCACTGGGGTACATCCAGTTCCAACCATGCTTTCTGCAATGGATGCGATCCATCGGCCGACAAGCCTTCGATCGTGGTGATCGGAGCATTTACCGCCGAGATCTGCGTCTGGCAAGCCCTTCTGGCTTGGCCGCCAATTTGTACAGTGCAGGCACCGCACTGACCGATGCCGCATCCGAACTTCGTTCCCTTCATGTTGAGAACATCTCTGAGTACCCAGAGGAGGGGCATGTCTGGAGGTGTATCTACCGTCTTGGACTGCCCGTTTACTGTCAGTTTGTAGGGCATATCACCAATCTCCTTGAGAAAAGGATTGAACGCCGGTCCAGTGGGTGTGCATACAGAGCCCACTGGGAATCGTCTAGCAGGGAGAGAGTATCACTCAAAATCTCCAATTTCCAATTTTGCGATGTTGAAATCTTGAATTATTTGAGATTGCAGATTATACGGGATCGCGAGGATAGATTTCGACTTTCCTTCACTTTCACAACTAGGCAGTAGTGTTCCTGCGCGACAAACTCTTGCACTCGGCCAAACTTCAGGGGAGAATTCACAACAAAACTGTCTGCATATCGCCACAGATGAACGTCGAGGAGAGACGATGAATAAGATCCCCCAATTCGTTCTGGCCTACTCAATGTCGCTGGCGCTTGCCGCTCCGGCTCTGGCGCACCATAGTGCCGCCGCGTACGACACTCAGCAGGAAGTCAAAGTGACCGGCACTGTCACTGAATATAAGTTCAAAAACCCGCATGTTTACATGGCCCTTCAGGTGAGAAAGACCGATGGATCGACCGCTGCAATGGAAGTCGAAGCGGGCGCTGCATCTGTGCTGAATCCTCTCGGTTTTAACAGGAATTCGGTCGCCGTCGGCGACATGGTGACCATTATCGGTAACCCCGCGCGGAGCAACCCCGATAAGTCGATCTTGGGAAAAGATCTCTACAAGCAGGACGGGACCTATTATCCGTTGAATATCGCCTCGCGCAGTATCTATGCGGCCAGGAATGAAATCGCCACCAGTATTGCAGGGACCTGGTTCTCCCCCCGCACCGAATTCAATGCATTCCTTGGCGGCGTGAGGAACTGGCCCGTTACCGAAAAGGGCAAGGCCGCCATGGCCAATGTAGATCCTAAGGCAACTACGCAAAAGGACTGTATTCCTATAGGAGCACCGGCACTGATGTTCTACCCCGTGGCCAATACCATTACCGTTCAACGTGACCGCGTGGTGATGAAGGTTGACTGGATGGACTCCGAACGCGTTATTTACCTCGACGGCCGTAAGCATCCGCCGGCTGGCGAAACGTTCCTGCACGGCCATTCAGCGGGGCGATGGGAAGGAGACACGCTGGTAGTGGAGACTACTAATTTCAAGGAACATCCCATGGGCCTTTCCACTTCATTGCCCAGCAGCACGCGGAAACGCCTGACTGAACGCTTCCGCCTCAGTCAGGATGGTAAAAGCCTGAATTATTCCGGCGTGATCGAAGATCCGGTGTACCTGGCTCGGCCGGTAGAGTGGTCCGGGCAGTGGCTGTACAGACCAAACATGCCTCACTCGAATGAGAAGTGTGATCTTGAGGTGGCCCGCAAATTCCTGCATGACTCTCGTTGAATATGAATCGCTGGAGTTCGTCACGGTTCAAGGCGGAGGAAGCCACGAAGAGAGTCGAGAGTCACCGCCCCCTTTCTACATTCAGTCGACAACGATGCCGGTTGGTGGGAAACTAAATATCTCTTTGGATAGTTGGGAGCCCGATCGTCTGTACGATTCCTTTCGCTTCTAATTGTCCGAAGTTTTGGTAAGACCCAATCCTCTCACCCCCAAACCATCCATCCTACGAGCGGGCGGGGCGGATGAACTCTTTCGCCCCGCCAGTCTTCTTTGTGGTTATCGACCGTGCAGCCAGGCCAGATCAATGTCCGTCGGGGCCACCGCTCCCGAGAACGTTTTCGAAGAAGATACCCGCGCCCCCCGATAGGGCGAGGGCGTGATACTTCAGGCAATTGATTTGCAAACCCGTGATTTGGCGCGTCGCGCATTGGAACAGGGGAGAAAACTCAGGGGCCACGAGAAATAGCCTGGGTTGAACAGAAAAGTTGATCACCTGTCCCTCGTACACGCGGCGGACAATGGAGATGTTGCGGACAATCCAATCGAAATGGCTAATTCCGCGGAGCAGCAAACCGTCGTTGGGATACTCCTCCACGTCGATGATCGCGAGCTGGTTCGCGCTGTCGAGCGCGAGCAGTTCGATGCTCCCCAAGGCGTCACAGGGAATGTTGGCGTCGATCGCTTTCATTCCTATTTCGAGTGCGGCAGTCTGCTTTCTCAACAGGGACACCAATTGCTCGCGCGCCAAGAACCGGCAAGGCCGCAGCACTACAGTGAGGGACGGATCCCCCGGCCGCGGTGTGCCTCTGTTCCCCGGAGACGGTTCGGGACTCTCCGGGATCGCGCGTATCGGCTGGGCTTGAGAGAGAAACAGATGGGAGACCTGTTCCAATCCTCGGGGGAGGGGATTTTCGGCATTGTGCTTTCCCGATCCTTCCTCGGCTTTGTTCGGGTCCATGCCGTTTTTCCTATGGCTCCGTGTGGCGCCGGTTGTTTCCTTCCAGGAC
>QHXC01000712.1 GCA_003222815.1 Acidobacteriota bacterium
TCGCCGGGGCGATTCTTAAACGGTATGAAGAAGAATGTTGCCTTTAGATCACGCTCCAGTCGAAGAAACCTCTCAAAATCCTCAAACCAGAAATCTTTGCAGATCCGCAGATAGACCGCAGGCAACAAGAAGATCGCCTTCAGGTTCTTCAGGCAATCGATCCAGGATCTCTTGCGTTTCACCAAGTCCAACAACGAACCGACCGAGGCCCGCCGGAGGAAACCCCACATGGTGTGGTCGAATTTGTGATCGCGTATCCTCATGAAATCCACATCGTGAGTAAGACACACGATAAACTCATGTCCCTGCGGTACGGCCGGAACCTCCACCACGGGGATGCCGGCAGCCAGAATCCAATCTCGAAGCATCGATATGTGGATCTCCAATGTCGGGATTCCGGCATTCACAGGCGGTTGTCCTGTGCACAGGAGGAATTCCACTTCGTGAAAAAGGTCGTAACCCACCCGCACAATGCTCAGATCGTGCGCGGCCGTTTGAAATGCTACAGCCCTGTTGCTCTCTTCCAAACACAGTAGCGGTGCGGCGATCTCGTCAAACGCTAGGATGTTGCCGTAAATTGGCACCCTGACGCCGTTCTGCTCCAGGAGCCTTCCGTGTGGCTGCGAGTCAAGACCGGCACCAGCTTCCTTCTCGTTGACCGTGTTTTGAGAACCATAGACCACCAGAAGCCTGGCGGCCACATTCGTGATCTCAGGCCGCGTGCACATGACGACGTCGTAGGAACGACCGGGAACGTGGAATTCCCATGGCGTCTTAAAAAACTCAAAGAACTCTTCGACAATAGCCGTCTCTTGCTCCTTGCAAATGACTCCTATCTTCGACGTGCGATTCACAGGCTCTTTGACAAAAGCATCCATAAACTTTATTCCGCGTGCTTCATCTCTATCCGCAGACAGGCATCAACCATTCGTGGCACCGGATCTTTGACTTTCTTCAAATTGATAGACGACATCCGTCCCACTTAAAGACGCATACGCGACTCTCGCCCGTTCGCTTCCAGGACCGACAACGTGCCATTTCCCGTCCCGGCATTCCAGTTTCATACTGTTTCTCTGTGTCCACCATGCATCAACTTGCTTCGGGAGCGGGCACCACACGTGCCGATCGGCGCAAATGCCGGTGAGGTATTCCAGCAGCGAGTGAAACACCCTAGAAGTGTCTGCTCCAAGAATGTAATCCGGATGAATCAGGAAGCTGGCCAGCCCGCTTTTCTGTAGTATCAAATCCATCTGCCGCTTCCACAATTCAATCGAGAAGTCGCCTATGATGTTGAACAGTGAGTAATCCTGCGTCGTCGTCAGCGGCAGTTCCAGTATGTCTCCGATGAAATACGGAAGCACTGTACAACATCCGCCGCGCTGGGGGTCCAAGTGCGCTACATTCGGAACGGACATGTCGTAGGAAAACTCTAAGGCGCTAAACCATTCTTGCTTCCGATAGAGCACAGGAGATCGAAAACCAAGAACAGCCCACTCCCTTGCATATTCGTTGATACGGCGAGCTCGGCGTTCAAATTCGAGCCGCTCGTCAAAAAGGTGGCCATCATGGTTAAGGCCATGGATGTTCACTTCGAAACCTCTGGCGGAGATATCCTCCCGATACGCTTTCGGCACCTCATATCGCTGCTCCGGTACCAGTTGGAAAGACGATCGAATTCCGAAGGATTCCTCAATATCCATCAGCCGCGGTACAAAATCACGACCGGCTGCCGTTTCGACGTCATGGGTCATAATGGTACACGCCTGATATCCGTCCGGCCAGGGCAACTTCTCCCAGCCTCTTAGCGCGGTCCTTTGGAGGTGTTTACGTACCGATACGGGCAATGCTGGACGTATGAGGTAGTATGCACTGCGCAACAATCTCTTCATGTGCGATCCGTTTCCGTTAGTAGCCGAAGAGTTGGCGTAGCGCTCATAACGGAAATTGTCCACCGCCTCTGTAGGGTCAAAGAGTGCGGAGGACAGGTCTACTCTGGAGTAGCCCTCGGCGAACCGATAATGATCAGTAAATGCATTCGTGACCATCCTCATCTCAGGACCCGCTTAGTCGAAAGGTTCATGTAATTCGCCCCCCCGTTCCCGATGCAATCGACCCAACCCTTTGGCCGCTAAAAGCGAATCGACGAGGCCAAAATAGGACTTTTTTGCCGTTTCCCAGTTATGTTCGCGAAGAAACCTGTCGGCGCTCATGACGAGACGTTTCCGCTCCTGTGGATTACAATAGAGCGCTATGATTTGCTGAGCGAGTTCCACTTCGTTGCCAGGCGTGAAATAACGCACCATGTCGTCGTCGAAATGCGCTTCAATGGTCTCGAGCCGGGACGTGATGACCGGGATTCCCAGTGCCACGTACTCCATCAACCTCACGGGTAATACACAGCGCGTGAACTCATTCTTCACATAAGGGACAATACCTGCATCTGCATCCGCTAAAAGGGCCGGCAGACCTTCTGTCGGAACTGTTCTGAATATCTCCAAGGAGCCATCCCGGCGCAATTGATCCACCAGTTCCGTACACGGCAAACCCTCATCCGCACCGATAATTCGAAATTTCAACCCCGGGATCTCCTTGCGGGCGAGTGCGACGGCACGCAGCGCAACGTCGATCCCGCTCCTTTCCACAATCACGCCGTGGTAGACCACTATGAA
>QHXC01000342.1:0-6655 GCA_003222815.1 Acidobacteriota bacterium
ATCGCAGATTCGCTTTGTTCTGCAAGAGCAACGGAATGTGACGGCGGCGCAGACGACGCAGATTCAGGCTCTCGTGAACTATGCAAAAGCGTTGGTGGATTACGACAAGGCTGTTGGGCGGACGCTCCGGAAGAACAATATCGAGATTGAGAAGCAGATGCAGATCGCGGGAGAAGACCGGAGCCGGCCCGTACCCAGGAGAGGGCTTGTGTCCCAATGAGGCAAAGAGTTTTCTAGGTGCGCAAAAGACTCCCCTCCTAACCCGGGGTAACAACATACTTGGCCAACCAAAGTCACGGAAGATCAGCAATCAGCAACGCCGGATTCCCGATGTCTAACAGCCATGTGCGATCAGCAAAAGCGATCGCTGGGGCTGTTGCGTATTTTTGTTAGGTATTAGTGATCGGCGATGGCGGATTGCTCACGTTGGGAAGGCTGGTGAGCCAAGTATGTTGACGCCCTCGCCAAGGAGGGGAATGATATGCTCAGCTGCGGCAGAGGAGGTATCTAATGGATGTCGCGCGGCCAAAGTCCGTTATCCGTAATAAAAAGATCAAACGGCTGATTTACGTTGCTCTTTTTTTCATAGCCGCTTCGGTCGTCACGCTTGGGCTCTCTCGAATGTCGCCGGCTGCGCCAACCGTCGAAGGCGCGACGCTTTGGCCGGATACCGTGAAGCGAGGCGAGATGTTACGTCAGGTGCGTGGCCTGGGAACACTGGTGCCTGAAGAAGTGCGTTGGATCCCGGCGACCACGGACGGAATCATCGAAGACCGTAAGGCCCGGGCCGGCGACACGGTCACGGCCAATTCCATCATTCTTGTGATGAGCAATCCTGACGTTCGACAGAGGGCTCTGGATGCTGAACTCCAGTTAAGAGGCACCGAGGCGGACCTGGCGAACCTGCGCGCGACCTTGCAGAACCAGATCTTAAACCAGCAAGCCCAGCAAGCCAGCGTCGAGTCGGATTACAATCGGGCGCGGCTCGACTTTGAGGCCAACCAGGAGCTTGCCAAGGATGGTCTGGTTTCCGAGTTGATCCTGAAGAAGTCTCAAGTCACAGCTCAGGAGCTTGCCGCGAAGAACGAGATGGAAAAGAAAAAAGTCGACGTCAACTCGAGGTCCGCCGAGGCTCAGATCGCGGCCCAGCAGGCGCGCGTGGATCAATTTCGAGCGGCGTTTCAATTGCGCCAGAAGCAGGTCGAAGAATTAAACGTCCGCGCGGGCGCTGCCGGTGTCGTGCAGCAAGTGCCGGTTGAAGTGGGGCAGCGAGTTGCGCCCGGCACGATTCTCGCGAAAGTCGCAGAACCGGGCCGGCTCAAAGCGGAGTTGCAAATCGCGGAAACTCAAGTGAAGGACGTCAGCATTGGACAGATCGCTTCCATCGACACACGTAACGGAATTATTCCGGGCCAGGTCATCCGAATTGATCCCGCTTCCGTCAATGGTACGGTGAAAGTCGATGTGCAATTGAATGGCGAATATCCAAAGGGAGTTCGGCCGGACCTGAGCGTGGACGGCACGATCGAGGTCGAACGCCTTGCCGACGTGCTTTACGTCGGCCGTCCAGCCTATGGCCAGGCCGAGAGCACAGTATCCATGTTTAAATGGATGCCCAACGGCGAAGCGGTTCGGATTCAGGTGAGGCTGGGCCGCGCGTCGGTCAACACTATCGAGATTAAGGATGGCCTGCAGCTCGGTGATCGCGTGATCCTCTCCGACATGTCGGCCTGGGACGCGTTTGACCGGCTCAGAATCAATTGATTTGGGAAATTCGGGGACAGGACGCGGGCTAAAGCCCGCGACTGGAGTTTGGACATTTAGCGAGGTACGAAAAAAATCCCCTCCTAGATGAGGAGGGGCGCCGTTCGCGCGCTTTTTAGCGAACGGCGGGGTGGTCGATCCATGATGCGCAGCGACCTTATAGATATTCGCGAAGCGCACCGATTAAATAAGGAGCGCTGCGCGAATATCTATAAGGTCGCTTCGCGCCATTCCGTACCACCCCGTCTGCGCCGATAAGGAACGGGAGCATTTTCTTAGTGGCGCAGCCACCCCTCCTAACCTAGGAGGGGAATTCGGACTCACGTTTCGCTACATGACATACCTGTGGGCGAAGCGTGAACTTGAAGACATCGATGCTTTGCTATTGACCAAGAGTTCGGGAAAATGTCCAAACTCCAGTCGCGGGCTCTAGCCGCGTCCTGTCCCCGATCCCAAATTCACTCAAGGAGTAAAACGTGAACGATACGGTGATTCAGTTGGAAGCGGTGACCAAGGTTTTTCTGACCGATGAGGTAGAAACACATGCGCTTTCAGGCATTCACATTGAAATGAAGAGAGGAGAATATTTCTCCATTTCCGGACCATCGGGTTGCGGCAAGTCCACGCTGCTGTCGATTCTCGGACTGCTGGACACTCCCACCGACGGCTCCTACCAACTGAATGGAAAGCCGGTGCAGGATCTGTCCATGAGCGAGCGTGCACGTGTACGCAACCGCGAGATCGGCTTCATCTTTCAGGCGTTCAACTTGATCGGCGACTTGACCGTGTACGAGAACGTCGAGCTCCCGCTCACGTATCGGGGCATGCCCTCGGCTGAGCGCAAGAAGCGGGTACAAGAGTCGTTGGACAAGGTGGGAATGGCGCACCGCATGAAGCACTATCCTTCGCAGCTATCGGGCGGCCAGCAGCAGCGCGTCGCTGTCGCGCGCGCGCTCTGCGGGCAGCCGGCCATCCTGCTCGCGGACGAGCCCACGGGAAACCTCGATTCGCGAAATGGCGAAGCCGTGATGGAGCTTTTGCGCGAGCTGCACCGTGAAGGAGCGACCATCTGCATGGTCACTCACGACCCACGCTATGCTCGCTACGCCGACCGCACCATTCACCTCTTCGATGGCCGCGTGGTTGATGAAAAGTTCCTTGAAGAGAACGTGGTAAAGTAGCCGTAAAGCCATAATGATCGAACTGCGAAACCTCGAAAAATTCTACGAGACTGGTGTGGGCAAGACCTTCGTGCTGCGCCGCATCAGCCTGGACATCAAGCAAGGCGACTTTCTCACCATCATGGGCCCGTCGGGCGCAGGGAAATCCACGCTGCTGGCGATCCTGGGAATGCTCGACAGCAACTGGCTTGGCGAGTACTACTTCCTCGGCGAGCCCGTACACAAGCTGAGACCGAAGGATCGAGTCGAACTGAACAAGCGATACATCGGTTTCGTCTTTCAGCAGTATCACCTTTTAGACAGCCTGACGGTTTACGAAAACCTCGACATCCCACTTTCCTATCGGAACGTCCGGCGAAGCGAGCGCGAATCCATTGTGGCGGACATCCTGGATCGCTTTCAGATTGTCGGCAAGAAAGACCTCTATCCCAACCAGCTCTCGGGGGGACAGCAACAACTCGTGGCGGTCGCGCGCGCCGTCATCGCCAACCCCAGGCTGATCCTGGCCGACGAGCCCACCGGCAATCTCCACTCGACTCAAGGCAAAGAGATCATGGAGCTCTTCAGACGCCTGAACAACGAAGGCACGACGATCGTTCAGGTCACGCACTCCGAATCCAACGCGACTTACGGGAATAAGATCATCAACCTGTTGGATGGATGGTTGAAGGATCAGGGACAAGCCGCGAATTACATCAACTACACGAATTAATTTGGCGCAATCGGTGTAAATCTCGGCCGCTTTTCATTTCTTTGGGATGATCTTGATCTCAAACAGCTTCGGCCACAGTTTGCCTGTGACGAAGAGGCGGTCTCCGGCGCTGTCATAGGCGATGCCATTGAGAACATCCGCTCCCGTGCGATCCTCTTTCGGAAGCAGTCCGCCGAGGTCGATCCAGCCGAGGACATGTCCATCGGCGGGAGAGATACGGGCAATACGATCCGTCTGCCACACGTTCGCGAAAATCTCGCCGCGAACGAACTCCAATTCGTTGAGCGCGGAAATCGGTTGGGCGCCATCCATGACCTTGATGCGCCGCGTTTCCTTGAGCGTCACCGGATCCCAGACCCGAATCTGCGAGCTCCCATCGCTCATGTAGATCTGTTTGCCGTCATTGGTCATGCCCCAGCCTTCACCTGGATAACTGAAGCTTCGCAATACGCGAAGACTCGTCTTGTCGTAGACGAAGCCGGTTTGCGACTGCCATGTGAGCTGCAGAATCTGCTGATTGAGAATCGTGATGCCTTCGCCAAAAAACGGTTGAGGCACGTCGAAATTCTGCACAACCCTGCCGGTGTCGAGATTGATCTTCCGCAGCGCCGAGCGGCCGACCAGACCGGTTCCCTCGTAGAGAAACCCATCGCGATACTCGAGACCCTGGGTGAATGCCGTCCGGTCGTGAGGATAAACCTTCACCACCCGAAAGCTGTATTCTGCAGCCGGCAGCAGAAGAGTAGAAAAAGGAAGCCAGAAGCCGAGGAAGCCTGAAGCCAGATCTCTAACAACCTTCATCTGAATTAAGCGGCGCCTAAGGCTCCCTTTGTGCCTTTTCTGGCTGCGGGCCTCCGAACCGGTTGACGCTTTGACACTTGCTCAGCCCCTTCTTTGGCGGCGGTGATCCGCAGCATTCCGTCCTCAAACTGAACCTTCATGCTCATCAGGTCGATGGCGTACGGAAGCTGGAGCGCGCGAAAGACCGTTACCGGCTTAAAGTCGCAAAAATGAACAATTCCAGACTCGGAACTGTGATCGTGACGGAATTCGCATTTGACAAGTAATTGATCTGTCGACGCCATAACGTTCACGTCATCAGGATTGATACCGGCGACTGCAAGCCGGACCTGATACTCTCCGTTTCTTTCAATCACCTCAGCGGGAGGGACCGACCTAATTTCGGATTCGGCGGACAGCCAGTCTTCGACGTGACGTCCGGAATGCCCGCGGGTTTGCGAAAGCTCGTACGCCCGCTCGCGAATCCGGCTTTCCATCTGCGCGGTTTCCACTCGAATCGGCTCACTATTTTCGAGAATGACAACTTTGCCAGCAGACTTGGGCGGTCTCTTCATCGTATTTCCTTTCTCCGTAGTTCGGACCAAAGGAAGAGAATAGCAAAAGAATCGGCCATGAAAAGGTACAATTCGGAGCCGCGAATTGCGATTCGAGGCTCAGATTGTCTTTTATGAAAACCACATCGCCTCGTGTTCTTATCGCGGATGATCAACCCGACGTTATGGAAGCGTTGCGGCTTCTGGTGAAAGGTGAGGGCTATCAAATTGAAGCCGTCAATTCCCCAGCGGGAATCATGAGACTGGTCGAAACCCGCGAGTTCGATGTTGTGCTCATGGACTTGAACTACGCGCGCGACACGACGTCGGGTCAGGAAGGCCTGGATGTGATGTCGCGCATTCATGCGATGGATTCGACGTTACCGGTAATCGTGATGACGGCCTGGGGCAGCATCGAGCTTGCCGTTGAGGCGATGCGGCGCGGGGCGCGCGACTTCGTCCAAAAGCCCTGGGAGAATGCACGGCTGCTGACCATCCTGCGGACCCAAATCGAGCTTTGCCGAAGTCTCCGCAAAGAAGTGCGCCTCGAAGCCGAAAACCAATTACTTCGAGCCGAAGGGCGTCCAGCACTCATCGCGCAGGCTCCATCGATGCAACCCGTGCTTCAGCTTATGGCGCGCGTGGGTCCATCGGACGCCAATGTCTTAATCACAGGCGAGCATGGAACCGGAAAGGAAGTCATCGCTCAAACACTTCATGCATTGTCCTCGCGTGCATCGAAGCCGATGGTTACTGTGAATGTGGGCGGCCTCGCCGAGGGTATTTTCGAGAGCGAAATGTTCGGCCATGTCCGAGGCGCGTTTACCGACGCCAAAACCGACCGCGTCGGGCGTTTTGACTTAGCCGATGGGGGAACGCTCTTTCTCGATGAGATCGCCAATGTACCCGTCAATCACCAATCCAAACTGCTGCGCGTGCTGGAGACCGGAGAGCTTGAGCGCGTGGGATCCTCGAGGACGCGCCGCGTCGATGTCCGAATTCTCTCCGCAACGAATGCGAACCTGGACGAAGAAGTGTCGGCCGGCCGCTTTCGGCAGGATCTGCTATTTCGGTTGAACACGATTGAGATTCATTTGCCGCCGCTGCGCGAACGCCGCGAAGACGTCCGGGCACTCGCCACACACTTTCTTCGCGCGCACGCCCAGCGATATCGAAAGGACCTCGCGGGGTTCGACAGCGCCGCCATGCAGGTCTTGATCGAGCACTCCTGGCCAGGCAATGTGCGTGAGCTCGATCATGCGGTGGAACGCGCCGTTTTGATGGCGCGGAGAACCACCGTGGGCGCCGCAGATCTTGCACTCCACCCGAAAAGCGAGTCCTCGGGCCGGCTTGAAGACATGAGCCTTGAAGAAGTGGAGTCGTTCCTGATCCGCAAAACGCTCTCCCGTTACGAGAACAACGTCAGTCAGGCCGCAAGCGCCTTGGGCCTCAGCCGCAGCGCGCTGTATCGCAGGATCCAGCGTTATGGGATTTAATCTCGTGCTGAGCAAATCTCAAATCCGAAGTCTGAAATCCGAAATGTCCTGGAGGATTGGGCACGACCGTAGGGTCTTCTTCATGGCCGCTGCTGCCGGTTTGCCGGCAGTGCTTGTCGCGTTGATCCTGCTGTGGACGGGGACCTTCACGCCAAAGGTTCAGTGGAC
>QHXC01000342.1:6670-9619 GCA_003222815.1 Acidobacteriota bacterium
CGACTATTCGATCCGAGGCCGCCACGCCCGTTCGAGTGACGCGCTGGGCGAAGTCACACGCGAGGTCAACGCGCTTGACGACACGTTGCGCGAACAACGTTTGGACGCACTGGAAGCAACGGCACTGCTCCGCAAGGTAATGGAGGAAATCGATGTCGCCGTATTTTCGTTCGACGGCGAACACAGGCTGCGCCTCTTGAATCGCGCCGCCGAGCGCCTTCTGAACATGCCTTCCGAACGGTTGCTTGGCCTGAGCGCTGAAGACCTTGGCCTGGCAGAGTGTCTGCGCGAGGAAAGCCCGCGAGTGATGGATGCGGTGTTTCCCGGCGGATCCGGGCGGTGGGAGGTGCGCAGAAGCACGTTCCGGCAGGGTGGCTTGCCTCATCGGCTACTTGTTCTATCGGACGTCAGCCGCGCTTTGAGAGAGGAAGAACTGAAGGCCTGGCAACGCATCGTGCGTGTCATTGGTCACGAGCTGAACAACTCGCTTACCCCAATCAAGTCGATTTCAGGAAGCCTGAAGTCGTTACTCAATCGCGACTCGCGGCCGACAGACTGGGAAGACGACATGCAGCGAGGCCTGGCTATCATCGGATCGCGATCCGAGTCGCTCAGCCGGTTCATGGAAGCATACGCGCGGCTTGCCAAGCTGCCGCAACCTAAGATGCAACCGGTGGACATCGGCGCGCTGGTACGGCGAGTGATTGGATTGGAGACGCGTCTGAAAGTTTCACTGGAGCCCGGTGCGCCACTCACGATCCAAGCCGACAGCGATCAACTCGAACAACTCCTCATTAACCTGATTCGTAATGCAGTCGATGCTTCATTGGAAGCGAATGGCGGCGTCCAATTGAGCTGGGAACGATGCGGCAGTTACCTGGACATCCGTATTCAAGATGAAGGTCCGGGACTCTCGAATACAGCCAACCTCTTTGTTCCCTTCTTCACAACCAAGCCCGGCGGTTCGGGCATCGGGCTGATCTTGAGCCGGCAGATTGCGGAAGCCCACGGCGGTTCGCTCAGGCTCGCAAACCGCGAAGTTGGCCATGGCTGTGAAGCGTGGTTGCGGCTGCGGATCTGACGCACGTACAATGTAATTCTTGTCGCCCAGCGCGGGCTGAAGCCCGCGACTACACTTCGGAGAGGTGCTGGAGCGGTTGAACAGGCCGGTCTCGAAAACCGGAGTGGGGGTAACTCCACCGTGGGTTCAAATCCCACCCTCTCCGCTTTCATTTTGTACCCGTCAACGGACCGAATCCCGGCGAGGGAGTCCTAAAGAGCCGGCGATCAGATCCGCATACCGTTTTTGGAGAATCGTGGCCTGGAGCAGCGTGGTAAAAGAGTTTCGCATCCTGGGTACCCAGGCGCAGAGCTGCCTCGATCGCAACTTGTGCTTCGTTTAACCTGCCGGCCTTGAGAGCCGTCCACGCCACAGCATCGGCGCCGTAGATATCTTTCCGGACAGAGTATTCCTTAACCGCGATCGAGTAGGCTTTTTGGGGCTTGACGTCGTGGTCGGCGTAAAACAGCGCCTGCTGCCGGCCGTAGACACTGAGCTTGCCGATCGCTTCGACCAGTTTGTACTCCCTTTCGGCATCGTCATTACGGCCAACGCGTTTGTAGAGATCGCCGAGAGCCGCGACAAATGCGGGGTCGGGAATGATGTTCACGGCGTGTTCGTATTGAGCGATCGCGTCGGGAACATCGCCACGAGCGGCACGCACACGGCCGAGGGAAGCCAGAGCACGGAAGTATCCCGGGACGGTGGTCAGTGCGTCCCTATAATGCTGTTCGGCAGCGGCGTAGTGCCCGACTCCGAAGGCTAGTTCTCCTAATTGCCAGCGGCACCAGGCCACGGTCTCCCGCGGCGGAACCGGCAGTGACAGAGCGGTCTTCAGCGCGTTTAGCATGTGACGCTCCGCTGTTTCTTCATCACCACGAAGATACGCTAGCCTGGACAGTCTCTGCTCAATCGCAAGACGCGTCAGTCCTTGAATTCCACCAAATCGTTCCAATTGTCGAAAAGCCGTTTCCGCCCTCTCGTAATCGCCAAGCTCGAGCAACGTATCACCTAGGATTTGAAACGGGTAACCTTTGCCCGTTTCCAGTTCGATCAATCGTTCGGCATGATCGCGCGCGGCAACAAATTCATGTGCCGTGAATTCAGCCTGAGCCAGTAAGGTCAATGCCCCTGTATTATGTTCCGCGGGCAACGTTGCCAGCGAGGCGCGCGCTGCCTTCATGGCGATCTCCAGCGATGCAAGGTCGCCCGTCTCGCGAACGCGTTGCAGGTGCCATCCGGCGAGTTTGTTCTGCGCAATAAAATCGTCTCGGTCCTCTTTGATTTTGTTTTGAAGAAAACGCAAAGTCTGTTCGTCGGTGTGTGCAGTTGACGGTAGCAGTACTGCCGGAGGGACAGAAAGCGTCGAGGCCTCTGTGGGTGAAGGCCGGTTCGTACAGCCCACCATTAACCAAAAGCACAACACCACCGCAATGCAGCAACCATTGTCCTTCATGCTTCAACCTCCGAGAAACACCGCCGCTCGGAAAACGGCGGTGTTTCCCGAAACATCCTTAACCTTACTTGATGATCAGTTTCGAGTATTGTCGTCAATAACTCCGGTTACTCGGGGTTGCTGAGGCTGCGCAAAGAACGGGAACGATCCACCGAGCGGTACATCATTCGAGTTCACGTTGTCGCCGGTCAGCAGGGTTTGATTGGTGATGAAGTAGAGCAACGTGTCGATGGTGTCGTCGCCGGGACGGCGTCCATTCGGGAAGCCGGTATAACCCGGAGTCGTAACCTTCTCTCCTGCACCGACACTTGTGTTTGTGGTGTTCAGATTTAAGCGGAGGTAGTCACCTTGGGTGACCGCCACATTGGCCAGGATTCCAATATTCGTGACGTTGGTACCGAGTGCCTTGAGGGTCGCGACGATGTCGCCTGCG
>QHXC01000343.1 GCA_003222815.1 Acidobacteriota bacterium
TAATGACGCAAGCATCATTCGGTGAACCATCGATGCCTCGGATGCAGCGCAGTTGGCGCCTGGCACAGAAGTGCACTTTGCCATCATGTGCTCGAGCTCATCCTTTTCATTCTCTTGGATCACCCGGCGATGGAAACACCGGTCGAGCATCGCTTTAACCTGCGCGTATACGCTCGCCTTCAAGGGCCGGTGAAACAACTCGTCCAGATGCAGACGCTCGGATTCGGCCAGGCGGTGCCGCAGCGGCTCGAATTTACGCCTTTCTTCCTCGCTGATGAAGGTTTCCCGCCCGATCATGGATGGAATCAGCATGGCGAAAATCGGCCGCGCCTTCCGGCGCTGATGTGCGAGATCCGCCTCGATCAGCGCACGCAGGCTGCCCACCATCATCTTGTCGCAAACACCTAACACAATCGCCCCATCATAGCCATGCGCTTCGACCTGGGCAGCCAGGCTAGCCGTGTAGACGTTGCGGGAGAGCAACGCATAATTCATTCCGTCTGTGCCCTGGCACAACTCCTCGCATGGCGCCGACTGAGACATTTCAAACGGAATCCCGCCATTGGCCCAAATATGCCTGACGAGCCGGCGAATCGTCTCTTTCGATCCAACGTTTGGGGGATGGTCCTCTCCGGCATGCACGACGGCGATACGCGGCTGCCCACTCATGAACCGGTCGACCACGTGTTCGCGAACAGAAGCAACGCCTGCATTCCGCAGTGTCTCCTCCACTACAGGTGTGATGATCGTCACCGGCTGGGGACGACTGATCATCGGATCCTTGAATTTATTCGAGTGCATTCTCATGACACGCAGAGGAAATGCGCCTGCGGCGGGACCAAAATTCCGGAATTCTGATCATAAAGAGTTGGCGCAATATACAATAACTGCACATACGGTTCAATGTTCAATTCGACCCACACTCTTGTAGGACTTGCTATTGCACGAACGGGCCTGGATCGATGGTTACCCTATGCGATCGCGACAGCCGTCATTGCCACCAACTTGCCGGATATTGAAATCATTACCGGCCTGGCCAGCACTCCGACTTACATTGAATACCACCGGGGTATCACGCATACATTTATCGGAATTCCCGTCCTTTCGCTAGCCCTCGCGCTGGGAATTTATGTATTTTCGGGAAACTTCTGGAAAACGTTTCTCGTTGCGCTGGTCGTCATGGCCACACATCCAGCGCTCGATTATGCAAACACGTATGGTTTACGGCCTTTCCTGCCCTTTGATGGGACCTGGTACTACGGCGATACGCTATTCATCATTGATCCCTATCTCGATCTGATGCTGCTGGCCGGATTCCTGGTGGGTTACCGCCTCTCCAGGATCCGGCGGCTCTCGGCCTGGGTCTCGATATTGCTTACGCTTGCATACATCGGAATCCGGATCGACCTGCATGCCAAGGCCCGCGGTCAACTGGCAAGCTACACATCCACCCTGCCGGGTTTCGAGCGTTCAGCCGTTTTTCCACGAATCGCCAACCTGCGCATCTGGGACGGCATTATTGAAACCAATCAGGAAATGATCAAAGTACGGATCGATACCCGTCACGGAGTGGACAGCGAGCTCGCCCGGATGCCCAAGGGCGCCTCTTCCGAAATCATCGGGCACGCCGCGACCGCGCCGTCAGCCGCGACGTTTATCGGCTTTGCCCGATTTCCCGTCATTCGTGTCGAAGGAACCGAGTTCGGTTACCGAGTCACGTTCATCGACTTTCGCTTCTACAACGAAACAACAGGCACGGCTTTCGCCGCGGAAGTGTTACTCGACCAATCGCTCCATGTCATCAGGGACAGCCTGGGGTTTAACAAGGCCGTTACCCCGTAGGATTTTCGGATTGGGGGAAAATGAAAATCCGAAATCATCTCCGGCTCATTCTTTTCCACAGCCGGCTCGCTAGCAGGTGAAGCTTCTTGTTCTCGTTTAGCGAGAGGTTTGGGGCTGCGGCTTTAACAGCGGATTCCCAGGAAGACAGTTCGGCACGAGTCGAAGCGGTATAGCCTTGCTGCTTGAGGGAGTAATAAAGGTCGCAATATTGTCCGCAAAGCTCGCGGATGTAGTCGAACGAGCGGCGGTGGATGGGGCATGGGCCCAGGTCGCGTATCGCACGCTGATGCACGGGAGTCGCGTAGCCTTTGTGGCTTGCGAAACCATAGCCCGGGTACCTTCTATCCAGCTCGGTCATGAGGCGGTCCCGGTAAACCTTGGCGATGATGGATGCGGAGGCGATGGAAAAATTGATGCCGTCGCCTTTGTCAAAACTATTCTGTGGTTGATTGAAACCCGGAATCGTTCGGCTATCGACCAGGATGTGTTGGGGAGCGACAGGAAGACCGGAGAGCGCCAGTTGCATGGCGCGGATGCCGGCATGATAGATGTTAACGCGGTCGATCTCTTCCACGTCAACTACCCCGATTGCAAACGCAGCCGCCTTCTCGCGGATCTCGGCGTCAAGACGGACGCGTGACTTTTCATCAAGTGCTTTGGAGTCATCAATACCCTCGATTTCGATTCCCGATGGGAAGACGACGGCGGCGGCGACCACCGGCCCCGCCAGCGGCCCGATCCCGACCTCATCAACGCCTGCGATGTACTGAATCCCGGCCTTCCATAACAAGCGCTCGAAGTGCAGCATCGCTTCCAGCCGATTTCGCTCCTTCTTCTGCTCCTCGTACCGCTTCGACAGAGCCTTATACAACTGGCGTGCGCCTGTGCGCGGATCCCGCTGCAACTTACGCAAGACCGTGGCCGAAACGGCAACGCCGTCACCAGCATATTTGCTTTGAATTTCCTTCAACGATAATTGCGCTAACCTACGAGCCATGACGTATATTCAGAAAGGATTTCGGATTGCGGATTTCGGATCTGGGAAACCACTGGTCGCACGATAGCTCCCCAAATCCGAAATCCGCAATTCGAAATCCGAGACTTCGTATGGGTTCTATACATCCCTTCAATGCGGTCAAGCTCTTCATTGGTGTTCTCGTCTCCGACCCGAAGCTCATTCGTGAAGTGGAGAGCCGGCTCACCAGCGCCTACGGTCCGGTCGATCATCGATCCGCCGTGATCCCATTCGACTTCACCGATTATTACGAGTCGGAAATGGGCGACCTCATCGATCGAGTGTTCTTCTCGTTCGAGCGGCTTATTGAAGCGGATCAACTGCCTGAAATCAAGAGACAAACCAACCGCATGGAGGCCGAGATCGTACCACTTCTCCAAACCGCCGGCCCAACCGTGAAACGACCGGTGAACCTGGATCCTGGCTACATCGAGCAGGCCAAGGTGATTCTCGCCTCTACAAAAAATTTCTATCACAGAATTTATCTGGGCGGAGCAATCTTCGGCGAGGTCACGATGCACTTCAAGAACAACACGTACCAGTTCTTTCCCTGGACCTACCCGGATTACCAATCGAAAGACTATCAGGAATTCTTTCTGAAAATCCGGCAGATTTATCGATCTCAGCTTCGCTCGATGTGCATCGTGCGCCAGCCCCAGGATGAAGAGGAAAATGCATGAGCAACGCCTTTTGGAAAACTTCGCTGTCCGCCGTTGAGAAAAACAAGATCCTCATTCGCGGCTATCGTGTTCAAGATCTGATGGAGCATTGCACGTTCGGGGACATCATTTATTTGACGTTCACCGGCGAACTGCCCACTGGTCGCGAGGGCCAGATCATCGAGATGATCGTGGTGTCCAGCACCGATCACTCGTTACTGGCGCCATCGATCGATGCCACGCGCTTCGTCGCCTCGGGCGGAGTCCCGCTACAGGCATCGGTTGCAGCGGGGATCATTTCGCTGGGTGACCATCACGGTGGTGCGATCGAGCAATGCGCAAAGCTGTTGCAGGAAAGTGTGAAGGCCGGCACGGCCGCCTCCGCCATCGTGAGCGATTTTCGGACGCGCAAACAACGGCTACCCGGTTTCGGCCATCCCTGGCATGATCGCGATCCGCGCACACTGACGCTGATTTCGAGCGCGAAAGAATGGAAGCTTGCTGGCCGTCATCTGGCGTTAGCCGAATCCATCTCGGCCGAACTCCAACTCCCCATCAACATTGACGGCGTCATCTCCGGCATCATCTCCGACATGGGAATCTCTTGGCAGTACGGCCGCGCCTTCTTCATCATTCCTCGCGCTGTTGGCCTCGCCGCCCACAGCGTGGAAGAAACCACCCGCGAGCGTCCGTTTCGCACCATCGACATGAATGATGTGACGTATGATGGCCCACCGGAACGGGATCTCCCAGATCCATTTGCGAAGTACTGGATTTCGTAATCGCCGTCACATCCACGAAGACAGCCGCATCGGTGCCCTTCGTGTGCTGTCCTTCTATCCGGGCGGCCAACTGAACATACGTCCGCCAAGGAGGTGGAGGTGGAGGTGGTAGACCGACTGGCCCGCGCCGGCATTCACATTGAATACCGTGCGGTAGCCCTTCTGATGGATGTTCGATTGCATCGCTAGCTTTTTGACAACCTGAAAAATGTGGCCGATGAGTGCGTTATCTTCCGGCATCAAGTCGTTCAGCGTGGGAATGTGCTTTCTGGGACAGATCAAAAGGTGCACGGGCGCTTGCGGTCGGAGATCCTTAAACGCCACCAGGAGGTCATCCTCATGCACAAACTCCGCCGGGGTATCGTATCCAATGATTCGACAAAAAAGGCAAGCTTGCTGCATGTCTGTTAATCTAACACTGGTCGCCCTGGCGCTGTGCACAACTTTCTCGGCGGCCGTAAGACGCGCAATCCGTGAAATCCGCGGCTGAAAATGTATGTTACGATGACTCGCTGTGCAAGGACTCATCCTCATCGCATTACTGTTGTTGACATCTTGTTCGGGTACATCGGGCAAGACCACGCTGATCGTTTACTCTCCCCACGGCAAGGAACTGCTCACCGAGTTCGAGAAACGGTTTGAGGCCCAGTTTCCGAGTGTCGATGTGCGGTGGCTCGATATGGGCTCGCAGGATGCGTTGGATCGCGTCCGCTCGGAGAAAGCCAACCCGCAAGCGGATGTCTGGTGGGGCGCGCCGTCGACGATGTTTTCCCAGGCCGAGAAAGAAGGTCTGCTCGATGCTTACAGGCCGTCCTGGTGGGACAAGGTCGATCCTGATGCGCACAGCAAAGACGATTTCTGGTACGGCACATTTCAGACGCCCGAGGTCATCGCCTACAACTCGAAAGTTTTGAAACGTGAAGAAGTCCCGCAGGATTGGGACGATCTCATCGATCCCAGGTGGCGGGGCAAGTTTGTGATGCGTGATCCACTTGCTTCCGGTACGATGCGCGCGATCTACAGCGCTGCTATCCTCCGCAAAATGGAAGCCGGCCAAAGCCCGGAGCCCGGATACGAATGGCTTCGCAAACTCGATGCGAACACGAAGGAGTACGCGGTCAATCAAACGATCCTCATGCAGAAGCTGGGACGCCAGGAAGCCATACTGACGCTCTGGAACATGCCCGATATCGAACTTCAAAAGTCGCAATATGGATTCCCGCTCGACTACGTCATACCGAAGAGTGGAACGCCGGTCTTGACCGATGCCATCGCCATCGTCAAGGGCTCCAAGCATCGGAAAGACGCTGAAGCTTTCTATGATTTCGTGAACACGGAAGAGAGCCTCATCTTCGCGGCTCATCAGTTCTACCGGATCCCCAGCCGCACGGACATTCCCACCGATCGCTTGCCGGAATGGATGCGCAACCTGAATATTCCCAAAATGCAGATGAATTGGGATCTGGTTGAAGCAAAGTCGCAGGAGTGGATGCAACACTGGGACAGCTATATCCGGGGGGCGAGTGCATCACCTTGAACTCGCGCATCTCAGCAAGTGGTTCGGGCAGACTCGAGCGGTCCATGACCTGAGCCTTTCTGTAGAACGCGGCGAAATTCTTTCGATCCTCGGCCCGAGCGGCTGCGGTAAAACGACAAGTCTCCGAATGATTGCCGGGCTGGAGACGCCTACCTCCGGGAGCATCATATCCAACGGCAACGACATCACCCAGGTTGCCGCCCGAGCGCGAAACATGGGCATGGTCTTTCAGAACTATGCGCTGTTTCCGCACCTCGACGTTTTCGAGAATATCGCGTTCGGATTGAAAACGCGGCGGCTCGGAGCCGCCATCATCGGGCAGCGCGTGGCAAGGGCCCTGGCGAGCGTCCGCCTGGAAGGATACGAACGGCGATCCGTGCACCAACTCAGCGGAGGCCAACAGCAGCGCATCGCTCTGGCGCGAGCGCTTGCGATCGAGCCGGAGGTGCTGCTGCTGGATGAGCCCCTGAGCAATCTGGATCCTTCGCTACGTGAGGGCCTCAGGGATCAAATTCGAAACATCATTCGCGAGTTCGCGGTGACCACAGTCTTTGTTACGCATGATCAGCAGGAGGCATTCGCACTGGCGGACCGCGTAGCCATCATGGAAGCTGGGGTGTGCCGCCAGGTGGGAAAACCGGAGGACGTGTACAACCGGCCCGGCGACCGGTTCGTTGCAGGATTTTTAGGAAGGGCGAATTTGTTGCCGGGGCGCCTGGTAGGGTTGGATGGTGACGGTGTGGTTATGGTGAGGCCGGAGGATATTGTGCTTGACCGACCACCCCGCCGGCCTTCGGCCGGCACCCCTCCTATTTCAGGACGGGAATCCCGGGTTTCTGAGCCAGTTGACTCCCCTCCCCGCATAGGAGGGGAGCCGGCCGAAGGCCGGCGGGGTGGTCAGGAGTTTGAGGCTGTCATCAGCAGAGCGGTTCTCGAAGGTGCGACCATTCAGTACACGTTGGATGCCAACGGTACCTCCATCACCGCCCGGCTTTTCCACCACGGCGGTC
>QHXC01000344.1 GCA_003222815.1 Acidobacteriota bacterium
GTTGAGGGCAAAGAAGGGGTACGGCTCGATGTTCGCCGCCAATCCGGCACCAATACAGTCGCGATCATTGACCTCGTCAAGGAGAAGCTCGATCAAATCAGGAAAAGTTTGCCGCCGGGAGTTGAGATCAAGATCATTGCGGACAAGTCGATCTTCATCAATGCTTCCGTCACTGCTCTGAAAGAACACCTCCTTTATGGCAGCCTGCTGGCGAGCCTGGTCGTTTTACTCTTCATCCGGAATCTCCGATCCGTTGCGATCGCATCGCTTGCGATTCCCACGTCCATCGTCGCAACTTTCACGCTGCTCAAAGTGATGAACTTTACGTTGAACAATATGACATTGCTCGGCTTGACGCTGGCAGTGGGCATCGTCATTGATGATGCGATCGTGGTGTTGGAGAACATCGTTCGATTCATAGAAGAGAAATTCGAGCTGCCGAAAACCGCGGCGATCGACGCGACCAAGGAAATCACGCTGGCTGTTGTTGCGACCACAATTTCGCTGGTCATCATTTTTGTGCCAATTGCTTTCATGACCGGCTACGCCAAGCGTTACGTCAACGAATTCGGCTGGACGATGGCATTCTCCGTCATGGTTTCCATGCTGGTCAGTTTCACGTTGACGCCGATGCTAAGTTCGTTTCTGCTCAAGCGCAGCAACTCAAAACCCGGCGAAGAACAACACAGCTCCAGAGGAGTAGGATTTTTTCACGGCCTTTCAACCCAGTACGGCCGGCTTCTGGCATGGTCTCTCGACCATCGCTTCGTGGTTATTGTCTTCGCCTTGGCAATTTTTGCGACGGCAATCCCGCTCAATTCCCGCGTCGGTAGAGACTGGATTCCAGCAGACGACCAGAGCGAATTGACGCTTTATCTGAACATGGCAGTTGGCACTTCGCTCGACGCCAATGTGAAGATATTGAAGGAGATCGTTGAGAAGATTAAGCAAGTGCGCGGGGTTGAGTTCGTCAATCCTTACATCGGTGCCGAGATCACCGGCCATTCACATACCTACATTCGACTCGTCGATATATCCAAGCGCAACTTCACGCAGGAGGACGTCGCAAAGGATATTCGGAAAATAATGGCGCAATATCCCAACATTCGCTCGCGCGTGAACTGGCCTTCCGCGCTTGGGGAAGGCGAGAGCTATTCGGGAATAAACGTCCGGTTGCTTGGTCCAGATCTAGAAAAGGTTGGCGAATATGCGAGAAAGGTCTATGACCAATTGAAAACGATTCCGGGATTCGCCGATGTGGACATGGACCTCGATATCAACAGCCCTGAACTTCAAATCCAGATCGATCGCCAACGCGCCTCCGAATTAGGTGTGCGTGCTGCAGACGTTGCAACTGCTGTTCGGCTAATGATTGCCGGTGAGGATGAGATATCGACGTACAAGGAATCCGACGAACAATATCCAGTTACGATGCAACTGTTGCCCGAGCAGCAAAAGGATCCGCAGGTTCTTGCCCGCTTGATGATTCCTTCAACAAAGGTAGGGCAGGTTCGGCTCGATAACATTGCGGCGATTCAACGCGGGCTCAGCCCTGGGCGAATCAACCGGTACAACCGCCAATTTCAAGTTCCCGTCCGGGCGAATCTCGATTCAGATGTAGCGCTTGATGCCGCTGCGGAAAGAGTACGCGGGGTCATAAGGAAAGTTGGGTTACCGCCCGGGTATACGAGCCGATTCTCAGGAACTGTAAAAACTCTCGATGATACGAATAAAAGCCTGATCATTACCTTTCTTTTGGCATGCATCTTCATGTACATGGTGCTTGCGGCGCAGTTTGAAAGTTTATTGCATCCGTTCGCGATCATGATGAGCCTGCCGCTGTCGATCCCTTTTGCTCTACTCACCCTTTGGTTGACCGGCCGAACCCTCAATCTGTGGAGTTCATTGGGTGTACTACTGCTGTTGGGAATCGTCAAAAAGAATGGCATTCTCCAGATCGATTACGCCAACAAACTTCGCGACCGAGGCATGTCTCTGCGCGAAGCGGTTCTCGAGGCATGCCAGGTTCGCTTGCGTCCCATCCTGATGACGACTTTCTCTATCATTGGGGGTCTCATTCCAACTGCAATCGGCGCGGGAGCCGGCGCGGCGCAACGCTCCGCCATCGCAGTGACCATCATCGGTGGACAGAGTCTCTGTTTGCTGCTGACCCTCGTCGTTACGCCTGTCACCTATTCACTGTTGAGCGAATTGAGCGAACTGAAGTTGGCTAGCGCCATAAGAGCCTCACGCCAGCGGCTCGGCACTTCTCGCTTCTTCAGCTTGTTCCTTCACTAAGTCAGTTGGACCTCTTATAAAAGGCGGCGATGGGTACAGACGCCGGCTAAAAGCCCGACTACATATTGCGACAACGTTTCAGCCAAGCATGTAGTCGCGGGCTTTAGCCCGCGTTCGCATCGCCGATTTTAGGATATTGGCTCATGACACCCCTCGGGTACTTTTTCTTCATAGCGCCTGCGTTCCTCATTGGTACGGTCTTTGGAGCGCTGGTTGCATTGGCGTTGGGCGGTAGCATGAACATGAAGTCTGCTGGGCGGGGAGTGACGTTTAGTGCAGTCGGGGCCGCTGGCGGCATCGTCCTCTACTTGCTGACAGCGTCATGGTGGAATGACCCCATCGTAGGTCCATACATGTTATGCCCGTTCACGGGGATGGCGATGGGGCTGATTTCGCAGCGACGTAAACGAAGCGGTTGACTCTCTAGATAGTTTCTGTCGCGATAAAACGCAGATTCTGGAATGGTCTTGACCACCAGTGCGAACAGCACTACTTTGTTGCTCATGATCCGCACAAGGGGTTTGACACACATTCATCTCATCGTCCGCGATATGGAGCGGTCGCTTCACTTCTACCGGACCGTGTTCGGTATGCGCGAGCGTTTTAGAGTGGACGAAAACTTGGTCTTCTTGAACACGCCTGGCAGCAAGGACATGATCACACTGCACGAAGATCCTGATTCGGCCGATGTTGCCGGAACCAGCGGCGGTATCGCTCACTTCGGCTTCAGCTTGGTAAATGCCGATCTTGACACTGCGATCAAGGAAGTTAACAAAGCCGGCGGCAAATTGCTCAGGCGCGGGGAGCATTCGCCCGGTGTACCTTACGCCTATGTCGCCGATCCCGACGGTTACGTCATCGAGTTCTAAACAGCCATTACGCGATGGGCATGTTCCAGCGCAGACGCGTATGAGCACTATCGGTCAAGTGTTTTATCAATTAGATACATTATCGCCCCTGTAACGAGGACGACGGCAACGACAACGAGAGTGACTTGAAGAGCCAAGAGCATGTTTTTGTCCTCCACTAACGCGCATTTCTCACCAGATCTTGCGGGAACCGTACCGGGTCCCCCCTTCGGGGTCCTTCTGGGAGAGGGACGGCGGGCTTGCTGCGACTAGTCGATAATCCAATGAGAAATGCGGGTTTAACCCTCGGTGGCACTGTCAGCCCCTACCTCGGCGCCCACTGTCTGTGGGGCTAGATGACACGGATGGGTGCGCCGGCGGCGGTTAGACGCTCAGCAACCGCGACGAGTTGCAGAATGTTGGCACGTTTGCCCCAAAAGTTGCGGGGCTTCCCCTCACGCGGGCGAAGAACGACAACTGACGAGAAGAGTCTGCGGGGCCTTATTTCGATGCTCTGCAGTGAAGAGTACTCGTACCGATGCCGGGGTTCAGATGCCGCAACGAGGGTTTCGACAGTCTGACTCCGGAGCGCTCGCGACGCCTTGCGGCTCCTCCACGCGGCGATCGTCGCAGCGACAAACCCGAAGAGGTAGGCGGTGACGTCGGTCTTGCCAGCCGTCTTGGCGAAGAGAATGCGATTGCTCGTAAAGACGAGATCACCAACCGACCGGGTGAACTCGTCGAAGTTGACCTGCGGCGCTACGGCCAGAATTGTCTCGTCTGTCAACGACGACTCCCTTCTTCGGCGCGCTTTCAAGTGCGGCCGCTGCGACGCCGGGCAGCCTGTTCGGAAATTTGCTTGTCCAGGGTCGCGGCTTTCCACGGACAGTTGTCTGCATTCTTCATTAGTTGAATACCATCCCAAGATCACATGCATCGGTCCGCAATCGTGGGTTTTTCGCGATATTTGTCGTGGCAGTTCGCGCACGCGGTGGTCATTGCATCGGCCGCCTCGAGGATGTTGTCTTGGTTTTTGGACTGCGCTGCCTTGTAGGCGGTCATTCCGGCGTCCCGGAGTCCTTGAACGAACTTCGGCCAATCCGCATTCTGCAAGGGGACGTCCCGGCCGTTCGAACATTTGCGTCCGGGAATCGTAAGAAGGTTTGCCGCCTCGGTGAGGGCAATGGCGCTATTCTCGACCGCCTGCCATCCTCCGTAGGTACTGGCCAGAGGATTCGTTGCCGTAGACGCGTCGTCGGCGGGCTTGACGTCCGCCGGATTCTGACCCTGGGCCGCAAAAATGACATTCGAACTGGGATACAAAATGCCCTTCATCACCTGGGCAAGGGTTCCATGGACCTCGGCAGCAGGCGCCGCACCGCTGCCGGCTCGCGCCGGCGCTTGCGCACGGGCGCAGCCAGAGAAAAGCGTGCCCAACCCGCCAAGTACCACGAAAACGATGCTGCGGAATCCCATATTGCACCTCCATTGAGAAATTTTCGCGAGGACGCCACGAAATGGCAAACACTGTAGGATATCGCAACTGAAGATTTGGGTTTCGGACCTGACGAGGAATTCAGAATGAAATTCTGAAACTATGTCAAACAGGAACCCATCCCAAAAGTGTTTTTCCACGTTTGTTCAGCGTCTGGCGCACAAGCTGGAATCAGCGCTTGCGTGATGGCCGAATCCGTCTGGTGATCCGCTTGAGTTTCGAGGGTCCTGCAACGCGCTTCTTGGCAGTGTTCTGCCTTGCCTTTTTAATGTGGCTACATTACTTAATGTTGGGTCTCAGACCGTAACCGCCAATCGGCAAATTGGAACGGAAAAAGATCACGATATCCGCTTCCAGGTCCGGCTGCTTCGCGAACATTGAAGCGGCGTGGCCGGCATCCTTAAACATCTCGAGCTGACTATCCGTGTTTGTTGAGAGAGCGATCAGCTTCTTGATTGCTGCAGCGGCTTGCGTGTCTTCTTCGCTTGCGGCTCCCAGGATCGCGAGCTTTGGTGAATTCTTGACGTAAGCTTCACCCTCTGCATCGGCCCCGCCAGATAGTAGCACCAGCGCCTTAACCTCAGGATGACGCCGGCCTGCCTGGACTGCCTGATTCACACCGCAACTGCCACCAATGACGCCGAGCGCTGTTTTGTTGACCAGGCTTTGTGAGGTCAAGAAATTCAGAGCGGCTTCGACGTCGTCCGGCATTTTTCCCATAATCTTGTCGCGCTGCTTGGCAAAGTCGGTGTACTCGCCGGTTTTGCTGCTACCGAAGCCGCGGAAATCGAATGAAAGCGCGTTGTATCCGGCGGCGCTCAGCATCGTCCCAAGGTGATCGTAGATCTGGCGGTCTGCGTTGCACTGGTGCAGCAGAAGAAGTCCTGGCCCGGCCTTTTCGGCTGAATAAAAAGTCCCTTTCAAAGCAAATCCGTCGGCAGCGTTGAAAGTGACATCTTTCTTTTCTCCGAATAAAGCGCTGGCAAAGAGCACCATGGCAATAGGTACTGCCCAGAATGTCCTCATGGATGTAGCTCCTTTCTCTTAATTTACACCTCGACGTGCCGTTATCTCCTGAATGAACAAGCTGGAGGCACTTTACCAAATCAATTCGAGCCATAGAAACACATTATCGCAAGCCCATTATGATCTTTTCGATATGCAAGTCGACTATAAACCCCGCCTGGCCCGTCTTTCTACCGGGTTTCGGATGCATTTTACGCAGAGCCCCTCGCCGCGGGCTTCATGCCGGTGTTCAAGTTCCAAAAAACCGGTACGCGGGCTAAAGCCCGCGACTACATACTGCGACAACGTTTCGGTTAAGCATGTAGTCGCGGGCTTTAGCCCGCGTTCGATTGCCGACGCGCAAGATGGACGAATCAGTTTGTGGTCTTCGTCTGGGTTCTTTCCGGATGCAGGATCAACTTTTGGACGCGCCAATTCACGATTTCAGCAACGTAGATTTCGTTTTCAGAGGGGCACGCGATTTCGTGAATCCAGCCGAATTGCTTGGGCTGTTTGCCCGCGCGGCCAAGGACGCCAAGAATCTTTCCATCGAGCGATAGCTTGTACAGGCGGCCGGGGAAGGCGTCGGCGGCATACAGCACCTGATTTGGGCCAGGCGTGATGCAGACCGCCCACGGTGCGCCTTGATGTTGGCTTCCGGTTGTCTCAGCCGTCGGAACAGGTCCCATCCACGGACGCGCATTGGCAGGGAGCGGCACGTCGAGTTTGATCTCTCGCAGGAACTTGCCATCCGGATCGAACACCTGAATCCGGAAGTTACCACGATCCGCTACATAGATGTTCCCCTTCGCATCAGCAGCGATGCTGTGCGGCGTGTCGAACTGACCGGTCTTAGTCCCCGGCTCGCCCCATGATTTTACCCAATCGCCATTCTTGTCGAACTTTGCTACGCGCGAATTGATGTAACCATCGCTGATGAAGATGTTGCCCTGCGTGTCCCAGGTAACGTCGGTCGGCTGCCTGAACTGGCCATTCACCGGAGGCCGCGGCGGATTGACGCGGGTCCATGGCCCGCCCTCATCCGATGCCTCCTTTTTCCGGCCAAACACCATGACCACGCGTCCTTCAGGATTGAACTTGATGACCATATCCGACCCTTTGTCGACAGCCCAAATATTGTCGTCCTTGTCGATCCGCACGGTGTGCGCAAACGACCACGCGTACAGGTTATGACCGATCTCGCGGAGGTACTTGCCGTCCGGACCGAACTCGAGTACCTGCGCTGCCGTCGCACCGTACGCCGGTCCGTTAACATTGCCGCGATTGAAC